>JAYTAU010000360.1:0-24606 GCA_043737375.1 Planctomycetia bacterium | reverse complement strand
CATTGTTGACCCCGCGCCATAAACGGCGGGGCTAATCCTGAGGAAGAGGCATGAATGCCTCTCGTTTGTTCACCCTGACTCGTACTTGCCGGTGACCTTGTTCTGCGCAATCTGATTTTCTACTTACTTTCGAGACGCTCACACCTCGCATTCCGCATTGAAGCGCGATTTATAATCGCGGCTTTACAGATGGCACACGGTCAAGCGAGCTACATTCATGGCCCTCACCGGCTTGTTCCTCGCCGCCTCTCCCAGAGGGAGAGGATTTCCGGCTCGCTCCTCATCCCCTCCGCTCAGCATTTGCCGCCGGCGCGTTGCAACACGCCCTCGACCCAGGCTTCGAGCATCTGAAACTGCACGCCGAAGTCATGTTCGCTGGTACCCAACGGGCTTTTGAAAAACGGGGCCAAGAACGTTAGCGTGCCCGTGTTGCCGTTGCGCCAGGCGCGCTCGGTCAGGCGGACCAGATCCAGCACCAGCGGCGCGGCCAGAATGGAGTCGCAGCCTTGCCAGGTAAACTGCATGGTCATCGGCGTGCCCAAAAAGCCGCGAAAATGGATATGATCCCACGCGGTTTTCCAATCCCCCATGCTGCGAATGTATTCGATACTGACCAGCGTTTGCGGCGAGTAACCCAGAATTTGGTGCAACAGCCGGTCCTTGCTGGTGACCTTGCTTTGTTTGTTGATCGGGTCGTCGAGCACCTTGCCATCCATGTTGCCGAAGATGTTGTGCCCCACCCAACTCATGACTTCCAGGTTTCGCTTGGCGAACATGGGTGCAAGCACGCTTTTGAGCAATGTCTCGCCCGTCTTACCGTCGTAGCCGTAATGTCGGCCGGCCTTCGCGACCGCCAACTCGTGAATCGCCGGCGGGGTGCTGCCCAGCGAAGGGGTGAAGTTGATATACGACAGCCCGAGCTCCAGGGTCGCAATGGCATACAGCGAGCTGGCCGGCAACGGGACTTTGCCCGCTTTATCGAGCAGCTTGTTCAAGTCGGCCCATTTCTCGGGAATTGCGGCAGTGTCGATCGTTGGTTCGGTCGAGGCCACATTGACGACGACCAAGTGTGCCAGTTTATTGGCCTCGATAAATTCGCGTAGATCTTTTTGAATGCGATCGATCGCTTGACGCGGCGATTCTTTTTGCTTTTGAATCGACTCGTCGGCAAACTGACTGATGGTCGGGCCGACGTTTTGAATGGTGCCGGGACGCAGCGCCTTGTCGATTTTGTCGAGTTCTTGACGCGATTTTTCGAGAATGCCGACGTCGATCGCCCGACTCTCGGTATGCATTCGCATCGCTTCGTCGTATAGCGAGCCGGGGCGAATGTCGTGACCGCCGACGACAAAATCTTTCCAATCGGTCAGTTCCAAGGCCTTGAATTTGGGCTGCGTGGTGACCAGTCCGGTATTGTCGATCCACCCTTTTCGCAGCGCGATCAGGCCGGTGATGGCTGTCGTGGCAACTCCCCCTTTTGCACCCACCAACCAGAGACCAATGCGAGATCGAGCCATGCGTAATGTTCGTTAAGAATAGAAGGGCGGGAAACTTCCGGCGGCATCGACCGATCGCGACGAGAGTCGGGTAACCCGTCGCGGGCGTGAATTTCGTCTAGAATTCGCTAGACGATTTTAGCCCTTGCCGCTTGGAAGCGAACCCAGGAGAAACTATCATTGTCGAGTTTGGAGCGTGCGGCGTCAAGCGGGTGGTTTGCGTAGTTTAAGCTAAATCGCAAGCGATTCGCTCAGTTTATACCGGGCCAGGTTTACACCGGGCTAGGGATTTGCGTTCTTGGTAATTCGTCCTTCGTAATTCGTAATTCAATGCCATCCATCTCGCGTATCGTTGCGGCTCTCGAACCATCGGCCACGTTGGCGATGGCCGCCAAGGCCAAAGAACTGACCGCCGCCGGTAAGACCGTGTTCGACTTCAGTGTGGGCGAGCCCGACTTCACTACGCCCGCCCACATCTGCCAAGCCGCCGCCGAGGCGATGGCCGCCGGCCATACCCATTACACGGTGGCCAGTGGTATTCCCGAGCTGAAAAAGGCAATCGCCAAGTCGTACCATCAATCGCACGGGCTGGAGTACGCGCCCGCACAAGTAGTCGTCTCGAACGGGGCCAAGCATTCGCTGCACAACATCTTTACCGTGCTGTGCAACCCGGGCGACGAGGTGATTATTCCCGCGCCGTATTGGGTCAGCTACGCCGAGCTGATCAAACTGACCGGCGCGAAGCCGGTGATTGTCGAGACGCAAGAGAGCGATAACTTTCGCCTGCTGCCCGCGCAACTGCGCGCCGCCATCACGCCGCGCACGACGATCTTGCTTCTTTGCTCGCCCAGCAATCCGACCGGCAGCATGTACTCGCCCGACGACTTGGGCGCATTGGCCGACGTGGCGATCGAGAAGAACCTGACGGTCATCAGCGACGAAATTTACGAGCGGCTGATTTATGGCGACAACAAATTCGCCAGCTTTCCGACCGTTCGGCCCGGCCTGCAAGATCGCACGATTGTCGTCAACGGTGTTAGCAAAGCCTACGCGATGACCGGCTGGCGCATCGGGTGGACGCTGTCGCCGCCGAACCTGGCCAAGGCAATGGCCGATCTACAAAGCCAAGAGACCAGTAACCCATCGAGCATTAGCCAATACGCGGCGCTTGCGGCACTCAACGGTTCGCAACAATGTGTCAGCGACATGCTGCGCGAGTTCGCCGTGCGGCGCGAGTTCGTGCAGCAGCGGATTGCGCAAATTCCTGGGATCAGTTGTCCCGAGATGGCCGGCGCGTTTTATGCGTTTATGAATATCAAAGCGCACCTGGGCAAGACTTACGGCGGGGTGCGTTGCGACACCTCGACCCAATGGTGCCTGAAGTTATTGGAGCAGCAAAATGTGGCGACCGTGATGGGCTCGGCATTCGGGGCCGAAGGGTATGCTCGCTTGTCGTTCGCCACGGACCTGGAAACGCTGCGCAATGGTTTTGATCGGATTGCGGCGTTCGTGAACGAGGCTAGAGGCTAGAGGCTAGAGGCTAGAGGCTGGGGATGTGAGGCTGGGGGCTGGGGGCTGGGGACGGGAGGCTGGGGATGTGAGGCTGGGATAGCCGGGCTAGCGGCTGGGTACTAGGGATTGGGTTTTCATCCAAGTCGACCCGGAGGGTCGTTTCAATCAGCCTAGGGCGAAGCCCTAGGTCACGGTTGCAGTCATCGAATTTGACCCTGAAAGGGTCATTCACGCCTGAGATCAATATGCCTCAATCACTGGCAAAAGTTTATCTGCACCTGATCTTTTCAACTAAGAATCGAGAGCCGGTTCTCGACGTGCAATGGCGCGATGAACTGTTTCATGTGTTAGGCGGAACCGCAAACAACCTGGGTTGCCCATCAATAATTGTTGGTGGCGTAGCCGACCATATTCACATGCTATTGCAATTGGGGCGAACGATCACGATTGCCGACGCGGTCGGAAAAATCAAATCGACGTCGTCTCTTTGGATCAACCAAACTCACTTGTCGCCGTTTCATTGGCAATCAGGCTACGCGGCGTTTTCGGTCAGCCAATCGAATTTAGATGCCGTTAGGGAATACATTCGCTGTCAGCCACAACATCATGCTAAGCAAAGTTTTCAGGATGAACTACGAGAATGGTTGAGGCGCTACGAAATCGATTGGGACGAAAAATATGTTTGGGATTAACGGTGAACGGTCCCTACGGGACCGCATTCACCTCACATCCCTACCTAGGGCTTCGCCCTAGGCTGACAGAAACGACCCTTCGGGTCGAAAAAAGCCTGCCGCCTCCTTCCTCTCACCGCGCCGGTTTGGCGACTTGCTGTCGCAGTTCGCTGGTTTCGCGGCGCAGCGTGGTGATTTCTTTTTGCATGCTCTCAATCACGCGTTCATAGGCACCCAGTTGCAGTCGCAGCATTTCGACTTCGTCGCCCGGACTGCGGCGTAGACGATCCTTCGCGCCGAGGGCGACTTCGGCCGTGTTTGAGCTGCCAGCCGTGTTTGAGCTGCCAGCCGTGTTTGAACTGACAGCCCTGTTTGCAGCATCGGCAACGTTCGCGCTATTGCGAACCGTGATCTGTCCGCCCGCACCGGTCGAAGCTTTGAGCTGCGGACCGATTTTAACCAGCTCGTTGGCCGTGTCGCCTGATGGGGTAGTAGGAAGAATAGCCACTGGCATGGTGCCGCCGTCGAGCGTCAGTTCAACCGTTTTGCGCTCACCGGCTCGTTCGACCATGAACAGCATTGCATCGCCCGGCTGCTTCTTGACGATCAGATCGATCGCTTGGTAGGCGCTGCGGATCTTGAGTCCGTCGGTTTCTATCAGTTGATCGCCGGCTACGATGCCTGCCGCGGCAGCGGGCCCGTTCTTTTCGACTTTCTCGACGAAGACGGTCCCTTCTTTTTCGCCGGCACCGATGGTGAAACCGACGACGGGGCGGCGGCGTTTCAACTCCATGACTTGGTCCGGCGTATACGATGCGAGCAGGCGCTTGACATGGCGCACCGGCAGGGCGTAGGTCCAACTGCCGGCTTTGCCAGGCGCGGTCGCCGCCACGACGATCCCCAGCAGGTTGCCATCGCGATCGGTCACGGCGGCACCGCTCGATGTCTCGGTGGTGCGCAGATCACACTGCAACAACGAAGGTAGATCGACGCTGGCTAGCGAACGATCCACCGCACCCAAAACGCCCGACGAGATCGCCGGCTGCTCGAGTCCTGCGGCCGCGGCGGTGACCACGGTGCCGCCCACCTTGGGCAGACGTTCGGCAAGCGACAGGCCGGCCAGTTCGCGATTATCGATTTCGAGCAACACCAGACCGCTGTGTCGATCGATGACGCGCAGCGTGGCTTCGGCCTGATCGCCGAGCGGCAAGGTCACCCGAAACCGCGGCGGCTGCGCGGCACTGCTGGTGAGATTATGAAACGTGACTATCTGCCCTTTGCCAAGCGACACGCCGCTGCAGACGATGACTTCTTCTTGGAGCGGGAGTTGTTTTGCGCGTTGTTTGGCAACGGTTTCTTGTGTGGTTTCTTGTGTCGCGGTTCCCTTGATCGCAGGCTTTTTTCCAGCGTCGACGACTCCAACGTCGGCGGTTTCGGGTATCGTCGGCACGGCAATGCGAATGGTGACCGTCGCGGCGAGCAATTTGTCGGCAGCCGTTTCGACCGATTCTAAGGCCATCGCGCCGGCGACGGACATCAGCGCAATAATTATCGCAACAGCGGAATTAAAAAGCATTCGCAATGGAGTAAACATAGGTGGTACTGGATGTGTCGCCGAAGTTCTAGCATTAGGGTCGGGAACTCCCGACCCCGAGGTAGTGATGCGAATCGTGCGTCAATTCAGATCGACAGCCCCTTACCCCGGGCGACCCGCTGCTCCAGTAGATCAAGGACCGCCTCTTGTTCAGGTGCCGATAGCCCTTCGAGTACGTTCGGCGGTAGCTCACGGCTGCTCTCGTTTGATAGATTGCTGAGATTCGCAACGTTTGCACTGTTCGCAAACTCGCGAAGCAAATTCTCACCTGTCACCGGCTGCGAAAAACCGCTTTGCGGCAACTCATCAGCGGGTGAGCCGATCGTGTGTTTTCGAGCTGGGGTCGTGGCGAGTTCAGCCACCGCATCGTTGCTGTTCGACTGACGTAGAGGGTTGGTGATTGGTTTTATCATCGCGATGGTGATGAGCAAGCAGGCGGCCGAAGCCACCCATTTCCACGTGCGATTTTCGGGGATCATTACCGCTGCTTTGCGCTCGAGTATTGCTGCCGACCCGCCGGGTGCCATGCCCACTGCGCTGAGTGGGCATGCAGTTGGCGGCTTGGTATTAGCGGCGGTTTGCCCCAAGGCTGTCGTTAATTTTAGTTCCGGAACGCCACAGAGGGCGTTCCCTACAGATTCGACCGGAGGCAGCTCGGCATTCAACCCCTCTCCCCCTGGGAGAGGCGGCGAGGAGCGAGCGGTGAGGGCAGCGCCGGTGGGTACCGGTTCCGGAACGCCACACAGCGCGTTCCCCACGGATTCGCCAGTCAACATGCGTCGACCAGCAGGATACAACGCTGCCAAGTGCGAAGCATCGTCGAATAGTTGTTCGGCCAGCGCCTGCAAATGATCCGGCAACAGCAGTTCGTTGCCTGCCCCTGGCGAAGGCAGGGGCGAGGCGGGTGCCACTGGCTCGTCATACAACCGTGGTTCAAACGACATGGTTCAAGTCCTCCAGCGGAAACTGAGGAACCGAGCGGGCATCGTCCATGTCCATCAGTTCGCGCAATGCTGCCAACCCATGAAAAATTCGCGATTTGACCGTGCCTAGCGGGCACTCCAGCACCGCGGCAATTTCATCGTAGCTCAGTCGCTCGCTAAACCGCAGCACCAATGCTTGCCGCTGACCGTCGGCCAATTTCGCTACGAACGACCACAGGCTTTTCTTCCACTCGGCCACTTCGACCGGCGCATCGGCGGCCGGCGTGCTACGTTCGGCCGTGTCGTCGTCCCACAATACGCGCAGCTTTTGTCGCCGCATGGTGGTGCGCCGTCGTTCGCGTCGCTCGAGGTTTAGCAGAATGCCATATAGCCAGGTATATAAGCTGCTGCGACCGGCGAAGCTGCTTTGGCGTGTCGAATCATTCTGTCGGGCCATGACCAAGAACGTCTCTTGGGCTAAATCGTCGGCATCCCACGGATTGCCCGTCAGCACCAACGCCGCACGATGCACGCGCGCGAAATACTGGTCGATCGCCGCGGGGACGTCGATGGCCGAGGAAACGGTGGTCGTCTGAATGTTTACCAAGTGAAAACTTGATCTATCTAAGGCGGCACTAACAGCATGTAGTAAGTCGCGAACCCGACGCGTTGGCGATGTAAACAAGGCGGCTGATTTGCTCAGCCTCACTGACCCGTCGGGTGAAGGTGTCGCGTCGTCATTCTAATTCACAGTCGTCGCTCGTCGCTACACAGTAACGGGCCATCGGATTGGATTATCCGCTACGGCGATACTGCCGCGCGTCATAACCAGTCCCTCGCTATGGTCTTAGTCTTGCGGTGGGGCGAAAAAGTTCATTTGCGACGGGTAGAATGCCCGATTCTTACGTTCAGCGAACCGGGGTAATCTACGCAGGAGCTAACGGCAGCGGAAGAAGTTCATCTGCGGGGCGTTTGTCTTTTGTTCCGGTTGTGCTACCTTAAACAGTAAGCACTAGAAGACTTACGTGCGATGGTTTGTGCGAGACGGAGTAATCGTCGGTGGTCCTACCCGCGGATCGACCAGTGTTTCCTCCCACGTCCGAAGCCACCGCGTAGCATCGATTACTAGTCATCCATTCAGAGCATCGGTCTCAAGTGAAAATCGTCCTTGCCACTAGCGAAGCAGTGCCATTTGCCAAGACCGGCGGTTTGGCCGATGTTTGCGGAGCGTTGCCGCTCGAACTGGCCCGGCTGGGACATCAAACGACGCTCATTATGCCGGCGTACGCTTCGGTCCTGAGCGGCGGTTTCAATCTTGAACCGACCGGCATCCAATTCAGTATTCCCATCGGTCGGAAAAATGTCACGGGGAACCTGTTGGTCAGTCATTTGGCTCCGTTGGGTTCTGAACAGAGCAACGGCACCGGCAGCACCGAAGTCCCGGTCTATTTTATTCAGAACGATGATTACTTCGGTCGCGACGGGCTGTATCAAGAGCGCGGCGAAGATTACCGCGACAACGCCGAACGGTTCATTTTTTTCAGCCGTGCGGTCCTCGAAGCGATTCGGTTGCTGCAAATCGACGTCGATGTGATTCATTGTAACGATTGGCAGACGGCGCTGATTCCGGCGTATTTGCAAATCGAGTATCGCGGCGTGCCGCGCTTCGAACATGCCAGTACCTTGCTAACGGTCCACAACCTGGCGTATCAGGGCACGTTTTGGCATTGGGACATGCTGCTGACCGGCCTGGATTGGAAATACTTCAATTGGCATCAGATGGAGTTTTTCGGCAACTTAAACCTGATGAAAACCGGGCTGGTGTTCGCCGATCAGATCAACACCGTCAGCCCGCGCTATGCCGACGAGATTCAAAGCGTGCCGCTAGGTTGCGGGCTGGAAGGCGTGCTGCAGCAACGTCGCAAAGACTTGACCGGCATTCTTAACGGCGTGGATTACTCGCAATGGGATCCGGCGACCGACGTCCATCTGACTAGCAACTATGGGCCCGCGAATGTTCGTGCCGGCAAAGCGGCGAACAAGGCCGCGTTGCAAAGCGAATTGGGACTGCCGCAAAATCCTGACGTGCCGCTGTTGGCCTTCGTCGGTCGACTGGTCGAGCAAAAGGGGATCGATTTGATCATCGGTGCGATGGCCGAATGGGCCGCGCAGCGCGACGTTCAATGGGTGATCCTGGGCACCGGCGATGCGAAGTATCAAGAGCAAATCGCCAACTTGGCAAGCCGTCACCCGCAGCGAATCGCGGCCCGGTTCGCATTCTCAGAACAACTGGCGCACCGCATCGAAGCGGCTGCCGATCTGTTCTTGATGCCGAGTCGATTCGAGCCGTGCGGGCTGAGCCAAATGTACAGTTTGAAGTACGGCACTGTGCCTGTGGTGCGCGCTACGGGTGGTCTGAGCGATACCATCACTGACACCACGGACGAGACGTTGCAGTCGGGTCGTGCTAACGGTTTTTCATTCCGAGAACATAGCACGTTGGCATTGTCTGAAACATTGGCGCGCGCGTGCAGTCTGTATGAACATCCGGAGCGTTGGTCGCGGGTGATTTCGATCGGCATGTCGCAAGATTGGTCCTGGCGGCGCAGCGCGCGGCAATATGCGGACCTGTACGAACAGATGGCGACCAAAGCGCGTCGCGGGGCAGTATCGAACGCGTGACCACACGCCGGGCAAACATAACCACGAAACACACGGAAGACACGAAAAGAGAACAGAAGCAATGGATCTGATCGATTGCGATCTCGCTGAAATTACTTCGATTGAAAATTGAACAGCAGGGTAACAGAGAAAACGGAGAATGAGTCTATAGCTAATAGGTTCCAACATGACCCCTCTCCCTCTGGGAGAGGCAGCGAGGAACGCTTCGGTGAGGGTGTAACTCGTTACGCTTGGGCCTCAGTTCAGTTGGAGTCTGCTAGTCTGCCGATTGCGTTAGGCCATCTAACTCTGTTTCCTCTGTTACCTCCTGTTCACCTGTGCTTTGCTTTCGGGTGTTTCTTGGTTCATAGGCTTCGTCGATGGTTGCATGGCCGAGCTGCCGACAGTTCACGAGATTCGCCATGACCCGCTGGTCGATCGCTATGTGATCATCGCCGAGGATCGCGCGCTGCGGCCCGGAGCGTATGATTCAGCCCCCGGCTCTGCCGGGGGACAGACAACTGTCGGATGCGCGATCGTCGACGCTGCCGATCGAACGCGACCACTGGTCGCGGCTTTACAGGGGTTGATGCCACCATCTGTAGGAGGCGACGCTGTCGCCGATCGAACGTCTGTTGCCGACTCGGCCTGTCCGTTCTGTCCCGGCAACGAGCACGAAACTCCGCCCGAACTGTTTGCATTGCGCGATGATACCGCAAATCGCGATCGATCGCTTCTTACCTCGGACTGGCAAGTTCGCGTGGTGACGAACAAGTACCCGGCGTTGTCAGACTTTGTCGGGACTGCGTCGCAAAATACAGATATCCAGTGCCAGCACGACATGGAACGCAACGCCGGAATGCCACAGAGGGCATTCCCTACAGATGGCCACTCCGCGACACCTTTCGGCGTTCACGAAGTCATTATCGAATCATCGCGGCACATCACACGCACGGGCGAATTGACGATCGCCGAGCTTGCCGGCGTGTTGCGGGTCTATCGCCATCGGATGCTGGCCGCCAAACAAGACCCGCGGCTGCGCTACGGGTTGATATTCAAGAACGTCGGTCGGCTGGCTGGCGCGTCGATCGAGCACTTGCACAGCCAGTTCATGGCCTTGTCGCATGTGCCTCCGCTGGTGCAGCAAGAGTTGCAGGGTGTAATGCGTTACTACAAATCGCACGGTACATGCTATTACTGCCAGTTGATCGAACAGGAGCGGCGCGATGCAATCCGATTGATCGCACAATCGCCGCGGTTCGTCGCCTTCTGTCCGTTCGCGGCGCGGTTGCCGTATGAAACTTGGATCCTGCCGCGCGAGCATGGCAGTCATTTCGAGAAGTACAATGACGAAGACCTTGCCGATTTAGCGGACCTGTTCGGCGCCGTAATCCGCAAAATCGAAACACTTTTTCACCCGTGCGCGTACAATCTTTTTATTCATACCAGTCCCTTTGATAGATCGTTTGACAGCTTGCCGGTTGAGCACTATCACTGGCATATAGAGATTGTTCCTCGAATGACGGTCGCTGCCGGATTTGAGTGGGCGACCGGATGTGCCATCAACACCGTTTCACCCGAACGTGCAGCCGCGGTGTTGCGAGCGAGCGGTGCGTGATTTGTAACGTCACCGCTAAAAATCCCTTTTCGTTTTTTCGCACTTTCGGAATTTCGCGATTCAAAGGCGATGTAATGGATCGCAAAAGCACGAAAGAGCGAAAACATAAAAGTTCATTTCCTATTCAGGGACACCCTGATTGGCGACTTTTCATTCGCTCCCTAAATGTCATCCATGTCTTCCAAGTATTCATGCGAGCGGACTTATAATGATTGGAGTCCATTGCAATGGGCGGACTGGAACAAAGAACATTTTACGGAACAGAAGTTTTGCCGGTTACAGAAACTTTGCAAATTACGAAGACTGTTTGGCCGATTGATAGGGTACAAGAATCGCATGCTAGCAACTTGCCGTTTTCCGCGCTGAATAAGAGAGAGACGCCGCTGACCATCCGCCACTGACCGCTTGATCCTGACCAACCGACTCGCCATGCACCCGATCCGCTTCATCTTTGTTTTGCACGATCATCAGCCGATCGGCAACTTCGACGGTGTGTTTGACGCCGCCTATCACGATAGCTACAAGCCGCTGCTGGATTTGTTCGAGAGCTATCCGCACATGAAGATGGCCCTGCACACCAGCGGCCCGTTGATGGAATGGCTCGATGCGCATTATCCCGATTATCTCGATCGTCTGGCCGGCTTGGTCGCCGCCGGTCGCATCGAAATCGTCGGCGGCGCGTTTTACGAGCCGATTCTTGGTATGCTCTCGTCGCGCGACCGCATCGGTCAAATCAGCACCTACAGCAAGTGGCTCGAAAATCGCCTGGGCGCTGATATCCGCGGCATGTGGATTCCCGAGCGCGTGTGGGAACAAAGCATGGCCGGCGACTTGGCGACTGCCGGAATCGAATACACGATCCTCGACGACTCGCACTTCAAAAACGCCGGCCTGAACGAAGACGAACTACACGGCTATTACTTGACCGAGGACGACGGCAAGTTGGTCCGCGTGTTTCCCGGCAGCGAACGGCTGCGGTACGTAATTCCATTTGGCAATCCCAACGATACGATCACCTACCTGCGCGACGTGGCTAACAAGCAGCAAAACGCCGTGGCGATGTTCGCCGACGACGGCGAGAAGTTCGGCGTCTGGCCCGACACCAAAAAGGCCGTCTTCGAAGAGGGCTGGCTGCGACAGTTGTTCGACCTGTTGGCGCAGAATCAAAGCTGGATCCACATGACGCTGCCGTCCGAAGCGATCGACAACGTCGCCCCGCTCGGCACGGTCTATCTGCCCGAGGGCAGTTATCGCGAAATGACCGAATGGGTGCTGCCGCCCGAGCAACTGACGGCTTACGAACAAGCCCGCAACGACATGGCCGCCGATCCGCGCTGGCCGGGTGTTGCAAGGTTCATGCGCGGCGGTTTTTGGCGAAACTTCAAGGTTCGCTATCCCGAAGTCAACGAAATGTACTCGCGAATGATGATCGTCAGCCGCCGCTTGCAGCACTTGCTCGAGACGGGTCACGATGGCGATTTGGTGCGTCAAGCGCGCAGCGAGCTGTATCGCGGTCAGTGCAACTGTGCTTATTGGCACGGTGCCTTCGGTGGAATTTATCTGCCGCACTTGCGTAACGCGGTGTATCAAAAACTGATCGCGGCCGACAACTTGATCGATCGCGAACTAGGGCACAACGACCCTTGGATCGAAGCGATCAGCGACGACTTTAATTTCGACGGTCGTCCTGAAGTGCAGTTGATGAACGACAAGTTGATGGCGTTTATCGCGCCGAGCCGCGGCGGGCAAATCTACGAACTTGATATCCGCTCGATCTGCCACAACTTGTTAGCCACGCTCTCGCGCCGGCCCGAGGCCTATCATCGTCGCGTGTTGATGGGCGCCGGCGCCGCGGGGGGCAGCGTGATCGACGCCAACGCGCCGGTCAAGTTCAAGCAAGCCGGTTTGGAGAATCGTTTACAATACGATCAATACTCGCATAAATCGTTGGTCGATCATTTTTACGACGATGATGTATCGCTCGAATCGATTACGCGCGGCGAAGCGATGGAGCGCGGCGACTTCGTCAGTTCGCCGTTCGAGACCAAGGTCCGCCGCAAAGAGCACCGCATTCAGGTTCAATTGATGCGGCAGGGCAATGCCTGGGGCATTCCGATTCGCATCACCAAGGGCGTGACGCTCGACGCCGGCAGTTCGACACTTGAAATCGCGTACTTGCTGGAAGGGGTGCCGACCGATCGACCGCTGCACTTCTCGGTCGAATTCAACTTTGCCGGCTTGCCGTCCGGCGCCGACGACCGCTATTTTTACTCGGGCGAACACGATCATCGCCTGGGCCAATTGGGCGCGCATCTCGATTATTACGATGTCGATAACATCGGGCTGGTTGACGAGTGGCTGGGTCTCGATACGGGCCTCAGCTTTTCGAAGCCGAGCCATGTTTGGACTTTTCCGATCGAGACCGTCAGTCAAAGCGAAGGAGGCTTTGAGCTGGTGCATCAATCCGTGGTCGTGCAACCGCATTGGTACGTGCTGGGCGATGGCGAGGGCCGCTGGAGCGTGACGATGCGCATGCACTGCGACACCAGCCTGGCCGAAAGCCGGATGGAAAAACCTCATGTCGCGCCACATTCGAATCCGCACATCGGCGTGTCGGCGGCCGCGGTGTGAGTGGCGGCAGCGTAAGCTGCCAGGGAGCATAGTAACCACTGGCCCTGGAGAGCCGATTGGCGGGACCGTCATCCGGTGCGACAATTAATTGGTCGCTGTGGAGAATCCTATGCAGGCCCGTTTACCGGCCTGCAAGAACGATAGCCTGTCGGGTTGCCAACCTCGTCATTTCTCGCCTCACTTCGCCACTCGAATCTCGGCGAGCAACATCTCTAGTTGCTCACGCACATCGGCATGTGCGGGAGTGGTCGTCATCGACGCAATCGCCGGTTCGGCAAATCGTCCGAGCTTCTGCAACTCACCGGCCAGCGGTTCCATAACCGACGAAAAACAACTCCCCAACTCACGAATGGTCGAAGCGATTCGCGTCGCATGTTCGGGCGTGAGTATTTCCATGCGACCCACCAACACGCGCAGCGTTTCGTCCGGCGCGGGCGAAATCTTCAGCGGCAAGACTACGTTCGTCAGTCGCTCGGGCACCAAATACAACAGCCGAGTGCCGTCCTCGCCAAACCAACTGCTGTGCCAAGTCTTGACCATCGAACGGGCTTCTTTTTCGTACAGACCTGTGGCAATCAGCGCGCGGACCATCGATTCGGACAACTCGGCAACCGTGGTGTCGCGCGGCGATTGCTCGATGAACATCGGCGCATGCGGCGCCAGGAGCGGTTGGTAGGCGAACCGCACGCGGCCGTTCTCGATCGTCACCAAAAACAGCGATTGAATTGCATCGTCGCCGAAGTTGGTGATCTCGAATCGCCCGTTGCCGAGGGCCGCGAATTGCAACGGCAAATTGAAATCGCCCACGCCGCGATAGAACAGAAACTTTTCGTAATGTTTGAGTTTGCGCCGATCGGTGAATTCGACGACGGCCGAATCGGTCTCGCGAGCATACGCGTAATGGTTGTCGCCAATCACTGCGGGCAGCGCTGCGGGAACCGGCTGGCCGTGCAGATTTTTCATCGTCAGCTTGGCGAGGTCTGCCTCGGGCAAGATCCGTACACGACCCCAATCGAGGAACGAGTTCTTGAGCGACTTCGTTTCGTTATAGGCAAACTTTGGCCCCATCGCTTTGACTGGCGGAAAGAACTCGGTCAGCAGTCCGTCGGGAAAGTCAACGCGCACGTCGATCTCGCGAGGTCGATCGGTATAAAAGTACGTGACTGGCGTCTCCATCCGTTGCCGTGTGTAGAAAAACTTTCCTTGGTAGTCGGCGCTGTTGTAAAACTGCGTTGCACGGTTGAAAACAAACGTTGGCAGTTCATCGGTTTCGATCGGTCGAAAATCGAGTTGCACACCGTCCGACCCGGCAAAGTTGGTGAACGTGCCCCACTCATGCATGATGAACTTGCTCGGCGTGTCGGTATTGTCGGCGCTAGCGGAGGGCTGGTTAGTTTGCCAGAGCATGACCCCGCCGACAAGCAGCACCAGAGCGAGTGTCGTATAAACGAGGCGTGCCGAACCGATTCGTACATGGGATCGCATGATTGTGCTCCGTGTTATAAGTTGTTTGTGCGATGAACGCTGGTAACGTAAAAACAAGCAAGGGGTTCGCTCACGGTGTCCGCGTACTTAGTCGAGCGACACGACTGAGTTAATAACGTGTAACGGATTTTATTTCGTAGAACGGAATTCATTCCGTTCAACACAATGCTATGTTGCCAGAAACGGAATGAATTCCGTTTTACGATATTAACAACCGCCGCTCGCTCTACATTACTAATACAAATCAGTCAGTCATCGCGCGGCATCGCATAAGGAAGTCGGTATGTCGGATGGGGACCTGGTCCGCCAGACCCTGACCGGGCAATTGTCTGCGTACGAGGAACTCGTGCGCCGTTGGTCCGCGCGCACGTTGGCGTTTTGTCGGGCCAAGGTCCGCAGTCTGCACCTTGCCGAAGACCTGGCCCAAGAGTCGTTGCTGCGCGCGTTTCGCGCGCTCGACACGCTTGCCGAGCCGGATAAGTTTGGGCCCTGGCTGCGCGGCATTGCGCTGCGAGTCTGCTTGGATTGGCTGAAGTGTAAGCAGGCAGGACAAGTCAGTTTTGGCGTGCTCGATCAAAACGGCCACGGCGATCAATTTGCCGACAACGCGGAGTTGACTCCGGACGAATCGGCCGAACATGCCGACGATCTGCGGCAATTGCTCGCCGAAGTCGATCGGCTGCCTGACGACTATCGCGAAGTCTTGCTGTTGTATTATTACGACGAGGTGACCTACCAGGATTTAGCGGAGTTGCTCGAGGTGTCGGCCGCGACAATCAACGCACGCTTGACCAAAGCGCGACAGATGTTGCGAGAGCGGCTGCATTGTTCTGCTTCTAAAATCGAAACCTGAATAAATGAGCAAAGTGAAAAGATGATTTCTCGCAAAGGCCCGAAGGAGCAAAGTGAACCAAGCAAGTGAAACTGTTGCGGCCCTTGCGCCGCGGGCGCGATAGACCGTCCGATTGAAGCACTCTTTAACGCGAATGTGTATGCAATGAATTGCGACGTGTGCCAACAACAACTGAACGCTCATCTGGATGGGGTGACGCTTGGTGATTCCGAGCTTCTGTCGCTGGCTGCGCATGTGGCCGATTGTCCCGAATGTTCGGCGGACTCACTTGCGATCTCCGCTCAACATGCTCAATTGCGCGACGTGTTTGCGGATGTTCGGCCGGCGACCGCGCGCGTTATCAACGCCACGTTGCTACAACTTCTGAATGCCAGTGTCGAAAAATCAATCGTCGTTTCGCCCGTAACTTCGCCGGCACCGGCGGAGCTGGTGGCACACAACTCGGCCCTCCCCCCTCACCCCTCGCCGCTACCCTCGTATCGCTTTCAATTATTGCTGGCTGCGGCCGCCGGCTTTTTGCTCGCGCTATTGCTGTTTCGTCCCTGGCAGCGCGCCGATGTTGCTGAGCAGCAAGTCCCCGCGCCGTTGAACGATGATTCGCTGTCGCAAATACCCGCCCCGCATTCGACGATCAAAAATCACGACGATCCAAAACAACCCAAGCCCGCTATATCGCGATTGGCGCATTTGGCGTTGGCCACCGGACCGGTTGAAGTCCGACCGGCCATGCTCAGTACCTGGGCAACTTGCCCGACGTCGAGCGATGTCGAGCCGGGTTCGTTGGTGCGAACATCCGGCGGGTCGAAAGCCGAGTTCGCCATGTCAGGCGGATCGCAAGTTCGCTTGAACGACAACACGGCCGTCAAGTTCAACGACGATCGCAACCTCGAACTACAGACCGGGCAACTCTGGTCCTGTACGACCGCTCAACAGAAGCCTTTTACCATTACGACGCGCGATACGACCATCACGGCGCAAAATGCCGAGTTGTATGTGACCACGACCGACAACGATGCAGTGTTGACCGTGGTCAAAGGCTCCGCGACGATCGAAGGTAAGGCCGGCGAGCAAAGCATCGCGGCCGGCTCGAAGGTGCGCTGCTTCGAAGGCCAAGTCGGTGAGCAACATGCGGCTTATGATCTGTTGTTGGACACCGGTTGGATCACCGCGCTGTTGGTGATGAAAGGCTCCGAAAGTGAAGAACTGACGAAGCGAACCAACGATTTGTTGGCGCGGCTGGGCGAAGCAAAGCTCTCGTATTTGTACGAAGAAGAAATTCGACGCTTGGGCGAATTCGGCGTGACGCCGCTGATGCGCTACGTGCAGGCCGACGTGACCAACCCCAACGATTCTAAACGCGCCAAAGCGGCCCAATTGATCGGCGATCTGGCCGGCGTCGGTTCCATTCCGGACCTCATCGAGCTGTTGTCGAATCCTAACGCGAACGTCCGCTTTCAAGCGGCTCGCGCGTTGCAACGATTGACGGGCCACGATCAGGGGTTACCCCCTGGCGATTGGCAAAAACAATCGTGGGATGTGTCCGAGCCGGTTGCGCGGCAGTGGCGGCAGTGGTGGGAGCAGCATCGCGAGCGCTACCCGACGGTTCGCGAGCCTGCGCCGCAAATTCTGAAGAAGGGTTGAACGTGTCGATCCGCCTTTGTCGTCCCATCTAAACTACTGGCGAATTCTAAGTATCGGCGAATTTCTCAAATTTGCCCCAACAGCGTTATTGAATGCCTGAACGTGGCATGTCGCCGCTACCGATCAGTACGCTAGTGTAGGTTCCTTTGGAACATGCATGAACGCATATAAAATGCACTCTTCTACTGCAATTAATCGCGAAATACTTTTGGTAAAAAGGCCATTCTTTATTCAATTCAGTTGACCTGATCGGTTATTAACGCCAAAATAATTATCGCCGCTCAGGCGCAAATCAGGCATTCGCCATGATGCAGTTGGGGAAACTTATTCGGTCGCTGTCCTGGTTAAGCCGGATGCGATCGATGGGGGGTCCGTTTTGGAGTCTGAACAAAAATCGAAACTGGTCTTCCTCTCGGTCGTGCTTGGACTAGGAGTTGCAGCATTAGCTTGGGTGTATTGGCCGTGGGAAAAAGCCAAACGCACACCGGAAGAATTGGTGACCGAGGCTTTACAAAGCGATAATCCGATCGCGCAGCAGCGCGCCACGATTGAACTCCAACGCCAGAAAGCGACGGGGGAATTGATCGATGTGTACCGGCGATCGACCGATAAAGATATGCGAGCGTCGGCAATTCAGGCGCTTGGCGACACCGAAGTCTTCAGGACGATTCCGACGCTGTTCGAAGCGATGGACGATACGTCGCCCACCGTTCGCGGAGCAGCCGCCGCGGCGATCACCCGCATGATTGGCGCTGACTTTCACTACGATGCCACGGCGTCGGCTTCGGAACGTGAAAAAACGATGAAGCAGATGCGAAACTTCTACGAAAGATTCAAAGGTAACCCGCCTCCAAAATATCGGGACCCACAGCCATGACACGTAAATTCTCTCGCGCCTTCACACTCGTCGAATTACTGGTCGTGATTGCGATCATCGGAATTCTAGTGGCTCTGTTGCTACCAGCGGTTCAGGCTGCGCGTGAAGCGGCTCGAAAGTCGCAGTGTTTGAATAACCTGCATAATCTTGGCATTGCGTACCATAATCGGATCGGCGTCAAAAAGGTATCGAACCCCGGCGGTTGGATTTCGAACATGATGGCCTATGCCGAAGCCGCTAATCCGATTTTGAAGTGTCCCAACGACCTACGAAAACCAAGCCAAATTCCGCTGGGCGGGTCGATCTTTGTGCGCAATCAAGGTTATTCAGAGTACGGCGGCAGCCACGACTTGCCGTTCGACTCGAACGGCGCACGCTGTCGCACTAGCAATAATGTGACGTTGACCACGCCCGATAGTTTTGGTTTGGAATTCGAAGATGCAGGTGACTTCGACTATAACGATCTACGTCTGCTTGTCGAACCCCGTGACGATGGCACGGTCCGCATCAAAGCGCATAGCAAGGACGCCGGCTACACGTTCGATCTGAAGGGACCCGAAGGTAACATTTTGATCTTGGATTTCAAGCCGCCGAAAGAAATTATCATACCCAACACGCAGACCAGCTACGGCGGAAATAGCCGCATGCACAAACTGGGCAAGACCGATTCGAGCAAGAAAATCCTGCTACTTGAGTATCAAAAACTGGTTGCCGATGTGATCGGCCCCAACCGCTTGGACAACTGGGATCTCAGGCACGCCGCTCGGCATACGGGCATGCTGTGCGCACTGTATGGCGACGGCAGCACCACGACGCTGAATCCGGAAGAAATCGATCCTCGTATCAGAAAGTTCCACGAAGACTACTGGCGGCCGTTGGGTGACGCCAAAATGGTTCTACCGTAAGCGGCAATTTAAGTCATTCAGCCACCCGGCTTCTCGGGAATTTCTGCTAGTCGGCTTTATGTGAGCAAACGGCTCTGCATCTCTCGGTCCCCGGCAAAGCGGGGCTGAGGGATTTCTTGGCGGCAGCCTTCAATGGGCATCGAAATTACGATCGCCATCTCTGGGATCAATCATCGCGCCCCTGCCTTGTCCCGATTTGTCGAGAATTTTGTTTGAATCGTGCAATGCTTGCGCTAGTTTGGCAAGGTGTTCTCAGCTAGCGCTGAATAGAGTCAAGTGCTTTCGCTAATTCAACTAACGCCCTCTAAATCACGCGAAATTCAGCATGATTTGCCCTAAAACTTATTTTTTCTTCTTCGGTGAATGCTTGACATCGGGGGTGAGCGGTGACTAATCTGGCCAAGTATGCAATCTAGGCAAGATTCTGCAGATCTGCCTAATGCGTATTTTGTAGGGCCCGATTTTCACAAATTTCTTTAGGAGTTGACAATGAAGAAAGCAATTTTCGCAGTTGCCGTGGCAGCATTGTTGGGCGTCGCCGGTCAAGTTTCGGCTGCCGACAAGGGCAATGTTTCGCAAGACGTGTTGGCTCAGTACGGACTCGCCGGCGCCAAGACCGTTTCGGATGTTGATGGTCAAGCCATTCGTGGCAAGGGCTTCGTTGCGTTCGCCGGAACCGGTACCGCCACGATCGGCAATGTCTTTATCTCAGGCGGTGCTACCCGTACCGACAGCGCCCTGCTCGCCAGTGCAGCCAACCCCGCATTTGCAATCTATCTGCAAACTTCGGCCGCCACGAACAACATTGGTCTAAGTTCACGTGCCACGGGCTTCGGCGTCGGCTACGCTCGCTAGTTGTTGGGAGATTGCATTTCCCCGCAAATGTAATCACCACGTGTCTAAACACAATAAAACCCTGGTGCCAACTGCGGCACCAGGGTTTTATGTTTTGGAGTACTACTTTTGGTTATTCCTACCCCGCGTGCAATCAGCGTGTTACCACGTGATACCAGCACCGATCGAGAAACCGACTAGGTCGAGGATCGCATCGCCGCCGGAAACAGCGATCGCTGTCGCACTTTCGACACCGACGAGCTCGGCACGCGACACGGTCAGCAAGCTGCCCGCACCGGTCGTATCCCAGTACTGGTATTCGAACGCACCGCGAATGAACGCGTTGGCCGGTACGCACTTCAGAGCATAGTCGTACTGCAAACCGACTTGAATTTCACCGATGAACAAGTCGGTATCGCTCGAGGCAATACCTTGGTCGGCGCGAAACGCGGTGTTCACGGCTCCCGCCTGGAACGCTTGAGTCGAGACGCTGGCGGTTGCTTCGTCGTCCCACAAGAATGAAACCCGGCCGCTATAGAAGAAATTCAAACCGCGGCAGCCGATTTGACGCTTGCCGTTCAACGACGAGGTCAGACCGACGCCGTCGAATTGAAAGCCGGTGAATGCACTGCCCGACATAAACTCGGTGCCCACGGCGCTAGTCGCAGTGATGCCCGTCAGTGTGTCGAGCCGGGCATAACGACCACCGAAAGTAAACTGCCCTTCGTTTCCGTTGTGGCAAAACAAGCGGGTAAATTCCAGATCGAACGTCTGTAATTCAAGATCATTCTCGGCCTCGAAACCGACGAAGTTCACGGCACTGAACGGAGTGCCCAGCGATTCCGAATCTTGCAGGCGGAAGTAGCGGATCTGGAACCCGTTTTGCTCGCCTTGGTAACCCAACCAAACGCGAGGCGCGCCAGTTAAGTCATCGACCTCGGAACCGGCAGCGTCAAAGACGTTGACGATACCGGCAAACGTAAAGTCGGCGATAAACGCGACCGACCCGGCATTGTCATAATCGGGCGATAGAAACACGGCTTCGGCCCCCGCGATCCAGTGGCCGCAATGGCTCTTGCAGGGTGCGCAGCAATCGTTCGCAATGTTGCAATTCGATTGGCAACCGCACGACTCTGCTCCAGTCGAACATCCGCAGGCGGATGACGAAGCTCCGGCAGGTGCCGCCGATTCATCGGCAAGTTTCGCTACCGATTCGCTGTGGCTGGCCCGCACGGTCGAGGGCAAGTTGACGACCTTGCTATTGGACCCGGCATAGTAATCCGAGAAGTTCAGCTCTTCGCCGAACGCGGAGGTATTGCCGGCCAATGCACCCGCGAGCGCAAGGCCGCTAAAAATCCAACGTAAACTTCGATATCGCATCTAAGAGTCCCTTCTGATTGCGAAGTCCGGTCGACCGGCGATTGTTCGGGGTCGCTGACTTCTTGATTTGTTCTGCCGCCAAGATCCGTCTTGTAACCTGCGTTCGAATCGGGAAGTTCTTAACCGCTGTTCGTTTGTCCGAGGATTACGGATCGATTGAGCGGTGCTTTGAAACACGGCCCCCGTCGCGGGGGTTGTCCGTAAAAATCGAATCGTCCAAGGACTTGCTAAAAAACGATTTTTGCAGGCTCGATCGTCATGAGCGGGACAATCGTCAATGCTTGCCGCTCGCGAGCCTTCCTTTAGGAATAATCGTTACGGTTTCACAAGAGTTTGCCGACAATACCGCGTATTCCGGCAACTTCGTTTTTTCGCGAAAATGGGTTTGGCGCTACCGATTCGTATTTTAGGTTCACAAATCCGGAGTGGGCATTGCATTGGATGCATAGCCTGACGGCTTCATGAGAATCGTAGATAAACGTAATGTTGATCAAAGTGCAGGCTTAACGGTCGGCACACTCGCTCTAAAAAAGGGGCATGTCCATGGATGGAAATGCTAAGCCGGTTGGTGTTCGTCGAGACGGGATTATCGGGCGCATGATACGCCTGCTCGGTGCCGGATCGGTTGTCTGTTGGACGGCAACCTCGTTGTTGGCGCAACAGCCGTACACCGATACGTTGCTCCGCGCAGAATCCGCAACCGCGGTTTCAGCGCCGGCGGTTCGTTGGATCGGCGGTAATGCGGTCGAAGACTTGCCGCCGATTTCGATCGACGAGTTTTATCGAACCTATGCGTTACGCGAACCGGGCATGACCGTGGTTCACGAGTCGGCAGGCCGATTGGGTCGATCGCCCGACGCGGCCCGTCCGTCGTGGTACGTTCCGGTCAACGATATCCGCGTCGCGGGGACGCCCACACCCGCGCCGGCGGCACCCATAGTCGTCGGCCCTCCAATGATTGGAACGGCACTGGTGCAGCCAGGCGCGCCGCTCGCCAATTACCAGTCCTTTTATAGCGAGGCACCCGCCGTCGGCTCGAATGCCGCGAAGATCGCACCACCAATGATCGCACCACCAATGATTGGCCCACCAATGATTGGGACAGCGCTGCGCCAGCCCGGCTCGACGCTTGCTTCTTACGCGTCGTTTAATAAAGCCGACGCGCCGGTTGATGTGCCGCCCCCGGAGAAATTGCTTCAGACACCGCCCGCCGGACAAAATCAACCAGTCCAGCCGCTGGTCAACGCTGAAAATCAACCCATCCAGGCCGGCGATCCAATTCAGCCATCGCAAACGACGGGTGCCAACCCGCAGGCCTTGACCAACGATCAGAAACTCGGCCAAGCGCCTGAGAATTTCTCGCAGCAATTTTTGCGACGACAATCGGTGTTGCTGGGGACGGGCGAATGGCAGGTGGATGTCGGCGTGGCCTACACGTTGTTCGAAGACGACTTCACCAGCCTAGTGCTGCCTCCGGCGTTGATTGCCGAGACGCGCATTCGTCGCCGGTTGCTGACCGTGCCGTTGGAGTTGCGATATGGAATCACCGACACCGCGCAGTTCTTCATCAACGCGCCGTTGGGGTACGTCAATACCGAACTCTCGTTTATCGGCTTCGACGACTTTACCGACGACGGCGGTATCGGCGATACCAACCTGGGCGTGTCTTACTTGCTCTGCCAAGGCCGAGGCTGCGGTCACGACCCTGATGTGATTCTGACGGTCGGAGCGACCATTCCCACGTCCGAGGCCACTTTTCTCTCGGGAATCATCGGCACTCCCGACACGACGCTTGGCCAGGGCTACTGGGCCGCCTATTGGAATTTATTGTTCGTGCATACGTATGACCCGGTTGTTGTGTTCTATGGTTTCGGCAGTCGACATCAGTTCGAGCAAGAGGTCGACGGCTTCGATGTTCTGCCGGGCGGACAATACAACTATCAGCTTGGCGTCGGCTTTGCGGTCAACTCCAGTATTACGCTAAGCACGGCGTTTATCGGATCGTACATCAGCGAAGCCTACGTTGACGATGTGCGACTACAAGGTTCGATTCAGGAACCGATGAGCATGCGGTTTGCGGTGACCATTGCCGATGCTTGCCGAATCGTGGAGCCATTCGCCGAAATCGGCATGACCGACGATGCGGCTGCAGGTCGGGTAGGTATCACTTGGACTTACTAAATTAGCTCTGGCGCGGCTGCGGGTGACATGAGGCGACTTGGGTATCATGCAGCGTCGCGGGTGCGATGCCGTCGCCGGGGTGCCATGCCCACTGCCCTGAGTGGGCATAAATTGAATGACGAACGTTGACAATAATCTTTCCTAAGCGCCGTGTTATGCCGTCGCAAACATAGGCACCCAGCGCACTATGAAAATCTCACTTCGAACCTGTTGCCCGGTCGTGTTGCTGGCGGTGATGTTCGGTTTGATTCCGGGCACTCTGGATCAGGTAATTGCCCAATCGCCGATTCGCGATCCGGCCCACACGTTCGAGAGAAACGTTTGGAGCTATCAGTCCCTGCAGCGGCGCAACATCGTCATGCAGCAGCAAGATTACTCGTGCGGTGCCGCGGCACTGGCCACGGTCTTGCGGTTTTATTGGGGCGACGATGTCGGTGAAAAAGAAGTCCTGCTGCGCTTGGTCAAATTGTTGACGCCGGAGGAATTCGCCGATCGGGTCAAAAACGGACTGGCCATCAGCGACTTGCGCCGCGCGGCCGTCGAGATGGGTTATGTTTCGACCACGCTGGAATTAACCTATGCCAAACTAGTCGAGTCAAAAATCCCATTGATCATTCCCATCGCGCCGCAAGGCTACGATCACTTCGTGGTCTTTCGCGGTGCGTACGGCGAATGGGTTTATCTAGCCGATCCGATTCGAGGCAACATTCGCCTGACCCAACAAGAGTTTCTGGGGCAATGGAAAAAGAAAGCGGCGCTGGTCGTGATTAAGCCGAATGTCAAACCCAAAGAAGTCTCGCAGCTATCGGTGCGGCAGGACGAAACCTTTCGCGGCGAGTTGAACGACCATCTGATTCGCACCAACTATCAACGGTCGTACCTCAAGCCGTGGCGATAATCAGGGGCCAAGTGTTAGCAGCGGGGGGTGAGGGGCGAGAGTTGGACGTGAATGCCGTAGAACGGAATTTATTCCGTTTATGCTTACACTTCCTGAAGTCTCGCGGCGGGCACCGGAAAGCTCTCGCACATCTCGGCCACGTCGCCGCGAATTCGTTGCTGCAACGTCTCGTCCGCCGGGTTCTTCAATAACTCGATGATCCAGCCGGCAATCGTCGTCATCTCGGCCGTGCCCATTCCGCGTGTGGTTAGCGCCGGCGTTCCCAAGCGAATGCCCGAAGGGTCCATCGGCTTGCGGCTATCGTAGGGGATCATATTTTTGTTGACCGTGATGCCGCACTTGTCGAGTGCCGCTTCGGCAATCTTGCCGGTGGTGCCCAGGGTCGTCACATCGACCAGCATCAAATGGTTATCGGTGCCGCCGCTGGCCAGTCGCGCGCCGCCGCG
>JAYTAU010000359.1:0-1518 GCA_043737375.1 Planctomycetia bacterium | reverse complement strand
TCAACTGGTCGACGAATATTCATCGAACCCGCTCGAAAATGGCTGAATTCCTGGCTCATGGTTGTTTTCAAGGCGAAATCACCCTTGAAATTCAGGGTGAACCCGATGCGCGAGCATCGGAAACCACAATCCATTTGCCACCTTGATCCTGACCTTTGGCCACATTCGGGAAAACCGAGATGCAGTCTGCAAGTTGTTCCACACCGCCGATGCGTGCGCATCGGGCTGACCTGTTTCGTGAAAACTCAGTCTCACCCGCGAGACGCACATATCCGGATTGGCCTTGACCTCGGCAACTGATTGTGGGTAGTGGAGAAAGTGGGCAATTGATTCGTTTGTTACCAGTGGTGATCCGTGAGATGCTGAATCATCGAGCGTTCTGCCGTGTCGTGCCCTTGATGTCGCTGGGGCTGGTCGCTGTAGCCGTGGCGACTTCGCTCGGTTGCAACCACGGCCAAAAACAGGTGGCCAAGAAGTCGCCCGTGCCCGGTCAGGCGGCCGGTCGACCGTCGGAGTTGCTCGTCACGCGGCCCACCGTCACGACTTTAGCCGCCACCTTCGACAAGTTGCCGGCGCCACCCGCGAAGCGGAAGCCGCTCAACGCGCTCGCACTCTCCGGCGGCGGGCAATATGCCGCATTCAATGCCGGTCTGTTGCTCGGTTGGACATCGTCGGGCCAACGGCCCAGTTTCGATGCCGTCACCGGCGTCAGTAGTGGAGCCCTGGTCGGACTTTACGCGTTCCTCGGCCCGAAATACGACGGCCGGTTGCAGTACTTTTTCACCACGCTCCAAGACAAAGACATCTTCCAATACCGTCCGGTGCGAGAGCTGGTGAATCACGGTGCGATCGCCAACCCGGATCGGATGAAAAAGCTACTCGAAACCGAAATCAACGATTGCATGATGATGGACATCCAGGGTGCTCACAAAGAGGGCCGACGCCTGTTTGTGGCGACCATGAATTTGAAAACGCGCAGACCCTGCATTTGGGACATTGGGGCGATTGCGTGCAGTGGGCGCCCTGACGCCGCGGAACTCGTTCGTAAAGTCAGCATGGCCGCGGCCGCGATCCCCGGATTGCTGCCGAGCGTGTCGTTCGAGTACGAAGTCGATGGTCAGCGTTTCACGGAAGAGCACGTCGATGGTGGTGCTTCGACCCAAACGTTTCTGAGACTCGGGCCTGGTGCGGAAAAACCCAACGACAGTGAACCTCTTTGGCTCAAAGGGTCGAACCTCTACGCGATGGCTGCCGGCAAATTGGACCCGCCATTGCTGAGAGACGATCCCGGCTTCGTCCGCCGACTCACAAGCACCATCTCGGCGGCACTTTACGCGTTGTATCGCTCCGAATTGATGGGCCTGTACGCATTCAGCAGTGCCAGCGGGATGAAATTCCACATGCTCGCCATCCCGGATGATGCCGAAGTGCCCCCCAACAGCACGACGTTCGATCCCAAGGCGATGAAGAAGCTTTTTGCCTTAGGGTACGATATGGCCAAAATATCGATCCCATGGC
>JAYTAU010000358.1:0-4048 GCA_043737375.1 Planctomycetia bacterium | reverse complement strand
CGACCGCGTCAGAAACTCGTCCCGCATCGACAAGCAGGGAGGCGGCTTCAACAGCGGCATGAGTTTCGTGAGGTTCATCGACGGTCGGAGGCTGCTTGGCGGCTTCGATCGCCATTTCCAAACCCTGCTTTATTAACTCCTCGTTCTTGATAGTCCGGCCCAATTGCACAAATTGTTTGGCTGACCACTTCCGCGCCGTGTGGTCCTGTTCGGCGATGTTCGCTTTAATTACGTCAATCGCGTTCTCGACCTGATCCGCAGCCAATAGCGCTCGCGCGAGGTGATCCTGCAACTTGGCGCGATCTGTGGCGTGCAGGTCATCATTGAATGCCGCCGCTTTAATCGCATTTAATGCTTCGTCGGTCTTGCCGAGCTTGGCGGCTGATTGCAAGTACGGATCCCAAAACCAGGCAGTCGGATGATCGATGACCGCTTGTTTCAAGAACTGATAAGAACGCTTATCGTCAACGTCCTTCAGTGCCGAGATGAACGACTGCGCATGATGGTAGTGGTAATCATCGCCTCCTAGTTTGGCTCCAGCGGCGGCCGCGACGGCGACCGCATCGTCGAAACGCTCTAGTTGAATCAGGCCGGCCAAGTACGTGGCATCGGCCTCTCGACGGTGCTTGGCAGCGATGCTGTGTGGATCCAGTTCTCGATTGAAGCGAGGCTTTTTGCCAAACAGCTTTCCAAGCACTCCCGGTTCCTTCGGGTGTGCTAGCGGAAATTTTTTCTGCAACGCTTCGTAGAGCGGCACGTCCGACGGTGTTTGAATCAATCGCCACGGGGCAACCCGCAAATCGTCAACATGCGCGAGCGCCAGGCGACGAACCAGTTGTTTCGTTTTATCGCCCGCCACGGTGTTGATCGGCCAAGCGGTTTCAGTGAGCAATCGCACGATCAGCGCATCGGCCTTGTCCTCGCCGACCAGTGTCACCAAATCGGGAATCGCCAAGGTGTCGTAATTTGCATCAGGCTGCTTGGCCAACTGGGCTTCGAATATTTCGACGGCCGACTGCGAGGCATCGGCCTTTTTGATCGACTCGGCCAGCGAACGGATGGCGTATGCGACTGTATCATTGTCGAGCGAGCCGCGCTCATTGTCTAACTTCTCGATCAGCTTGTTCCGCTCGGCCACGTTGCCCGATAACGACGCTGATAGCAGTTCGAGCGCCATCAGTCGCGCGGGATTCGCTTGGTCAGTCCCGGCGTCGGCAGCCCGAGCGTTGATTTGCTTCGCGAGCGCGTCCCAATGCGCCGGCGACGGCAAAGCAATCAGAATTTCGCGGGCTTGCACCGGGCCGGTGGGCTTGGCCTCATCGGCGGGGCGTTCGTATCGCAATCCGTTCGGGTCGTCCAGCCGCGATTGACTCCCCTGCCGGTCGAACAGCGCCAGCCATTGCTTGGCCGATTCTTCCGGCTTGAGTTTCGCGTGCGCGACGCGATAGGCTGCTACATCCTCGCGCAGCTTGGCGGGTTGGTCATCGTCGGCGGCTTTGGGCTTTTCGAGGGTGACTTTCTCGGCCAACCGCTTGAGCAGTGCGTCGGCAGTCGGCAGATCATCGGCCGCCGGCGAAGTTGAGACAGAAGTCAAACTTGCCGCCGCGGCCAACACGGCAGTCAGCATGATTCTTGAGAAATTGCGTGCCATGTCGATGGGTACCCGAGTGTGAAGTTGCCCTGTAGAAAAGTACGGAAGCGTTGGTTCCGTGCGAACCCCGGCGAGGGGTGAAGCGTCGCGTCGCCGAGCTTACCCCCGATTGTAACTATCTCAAAACCGGAATCAACTAGACGCCGGTAACTGATCGAGTTCTAACAATCCACGGTACGACGCTCGAACACGGCACTAGACGCGCGCCTCCGATTGCAGGACAATCGCGGAATCTAATTATCATCACTTATGGGAGCGCAAGAAATCGATGATTACCGTTGGCATGAATTACCACGTGATAGCCGGCAAACAGCAAGAATTCGAAGATAAATTTGCCGCCGTGATGGGCGCGCTGCGCGCTGCCGACGGCCACACCGCGTCGTCGTTATGGAAAGACGTGGCCGATGATGCGTCGTACTTGATCACCAGCGAATGGTCCGACGAACAAGCGTTCAAGGACTTTATTCAAAGCGATGCGTTTCGGGCCGTCACCACCTGGGGCAAAGAGCAGATTCTCTCAGGCCGCCCGCAACATAAAATATACAAGCACTAGTAAACGGCATGTCGAACTAGAAGTGCGAAACCAAGACTGTCGTCGTAATCGCAATCCTCGTTTCGTTGTTACCGGTTCACATGCACCACGGTGGCCGGCGGAAAGCCGTTGAAAAACGTCGACGAGGCGTGGGAGTACGCGCCGATGTTTTCGCTGTAAACGAAATCATCGAGTTCCAAATCGGGCAGTTCCTCGACGAGCGAAATCGTATCGAGCGCGTCGCATGTCGGCCCAAAGACCGAGCAGACTTGCGTCGGCCCCGCTTTGAAGGCTTTGATCGCGTAGTGAATGTGATCAAAGATCACGCCCGAGTAAGTGTGATACACGCCGTCGTTGATGTAATAGCATTGTTTGCCGTCGCGAACCGCCTTGCCGATGACGCTAGCGACCAGTGTTCCGGCCGGCGCGACGAGAAAGCGGCCCGGCTCGGCGAGAATTTCGATTTCCTTAGGGAACAGGCGATCGAGTTCGGCACTGAGCATCTTGGCCAAGGTGCGAAACGGTTTGACATGTTCATCGTAAGGGGCGGGAAAACCGCCGCCGATGTCCAGAATCTTCACCTGCTTATAACCGCGCTGCCAAGCTTCCTCGAAGATGCCCTTGGCCATGTTGAGCGCCGCGACATAGTTGGCGAAGTTGGTGCATTGACTGCCGACATGAAAACTGAGCCCTTCGACCACCAGGCCCGCCTTGAAAGCGGCTTCGATCAGATCGACCGCTTCGCCGCTCGACGCGCCGAATTTGCTCGATAGCTCGACCAGCGACCCGGTGTTGGGCACTTTGAGCCGCAGCACCAGCCCGGCGGTGGGGGCATACTTTTTCAGCTTGGCGATCTCGACCAGGTTGTCGTAGGTGACCAGCGGCTTGTACGGATCGAGCTCGATTAGCGTCTGCGTGTCCTTGATTGGATTGGCGTAGATGATTTTGTCCCAGATGAAGTCTTGCCGCTGCTTGGCGGGTAGCGACTTGATGTTCTCATGGACCAGCCGAAACTCGGCCATCGACGCCACGTCGAAACTCGCGCCCGCTTCGTAGAGCGTCTGTACGATTGCCGGGTCCGAGTTCGCCTTGACCGCATAATACGCTTGCACGCGCGGCAGGTATTTTTTGAACGTCTCGTAGTTCTTGCGCAGCACTTTATGATCGACCACGAACATCGGCGTGCCGTGTTCCTTGGCAAGTTTTTGCAATACGTTGGGGGCGGGCATTGGGCGTCCGTTGAGAATAGGTTAGGTATTAGTCTGACAGCGAGGTCCAAACGTCCATCGGTCACGCATGCGTCGGGCTAAGGACCGTTCGAAAAATAATTTCCCGATAACCTCCGCCCCTCACCGAAGCGTTCCTCGCCGCCTCTCCCAAAGGGAGAGGGAATAATCAGGAAGTTATTTACCATCCACCGCTAAGTATTGATTGTGTTGTCGTAGGCATTCGGCCAAGCAGGTTTCGCGCCCGGCAAGGCAAAGCCGGAATAAATTCCGGCCTACGTCAATCGCCGGAATAAATTCCGGCCTACGTCAATCGCGGCGGCTGACCAGGAAGTTCTTGAACTGCCACGGATCGGTCGCATCGATATTTGGTTCAGCGTAACCGGCAAACACATTCGTCTCGTGTTTCAGCGGCGTCCAATCGGCGGCGGTCGAAATGAACTTTCCCAAGTACGGCTTGCTGATGTTCAATATATAATCGTGCGGCATGTCGTCGGGCACGCACACGCCGACTGCCGGGTTTTCAATCATCCACATACATGCCGCCACGACCGAGATCGCGACTTGCATCGTCGTGGCATTTTGATGTGGCACCAATTGGCGTGATTCTTCGATGCTCAAGTCGGTACCGCACCACCA
>JAYTAU010000357.1:0-1520 GCA_043737375.1 Planctomycetia bacterium | reverse complement strand
CGAATCGTTGTTCCTCATCAATGACCAGTAAGCCTAGGTTGGCGAAGCTGATGTCGCGCTGTGCCAGCCGATGCGTACCGATCACGATGTCAACACTGCCGGCCGCCAGTCCCTTGATGACTTGATTCTGTTGCTTCGTCGTGCTGAATCGACTGAGCGCGGCAATACTAAATGGGAACTCGGCCATCCGACTGGTAAATGTGCGGCGATGTTGCTCGGCCAAAATCGTCGTCGGCACCAGCACCGCGACCTGAAAACCGTTGTCGACCGCTTTGAACGCGGCTCGCATGGCGACCTCGGTTTTGCCATAGCCGACATCACCGCACAGCAACCGATCGGTCGGTCGCGGACGCTGCATGTCTTCTTTGATAGCTTTGATCGCGGTGAGTTGGTCGGGCGTTTCTTGATACGGAAACGCCGCATCGAACTCGCGTTGCCATTGCGTATCGGCCGGATAGACAAAGCCTGGCCGCGAATCACGCGTGGCTTGCAGTTCGAGCATCTCGGCGGCCAAGTCCAACACCGCACGATGCGCAGCTTCCTTTTGACGCACCCAGCTTTTGCCGCCGATATGTGCCAGCGTCGGCCGGCTCTTACTGCCGCCGACGTATTTTTGTACGAGGTCGATATTGCTGGCAGGCACGAAAATTTTTGTGCCACCATGAAATTCAAGCTCCAGGTGCTCTTCAACTTGTCCATGTTTATCGAGCAGTTTCATGCCGCGATAGCGACCGATGCCATGCGCCAGATGTACGACATGGTCTCCCTCGCGCAGTTCCAGAAAGCTATCGATCACGCGGCCCAAACGTTTGCGTGTGGGCCGGCTGACATCGCTGCGATGAAATAGCTCACCACCACTAACTAAGGCCACACGTTCGGTCACCAGCCGAAAGCCCGATAACAGTTGCCCGACCGGAAAATGCAGCCGACCCGCTATTGCAAGTTGCGTAGTACCAAATAGCTCTCGCAAGCGTTCGACTTCGGCCGCGGTCTGGCAGACGATATGGACCTCTTGCCCGGCGCCTGCGGTGTCCAATTCGTCGCGCACCTTGTTGATGTCACCGCTGAATCGCTCGACGCTTTCGATTTTCAATTGACAGGTCGTCTCCATCGATCCCGTTGAGACCGCCGAAGCAGTGATCGAGGGGAACATGAATAGTCCTCGCAACACGTCGTCGATCTCGTGCAGATCCTGCGGGCGGTCGGCGCGCTGGCGATAGTGCCGGGCCTCTTCTTGCAGTTCGGTCGGTTCGAGAACCAGCACCCAAGTGTTAGCCGGCAGATAGCTGGCCAAGTGGTCGCGCGGGGCGGGCGAACCGCGCAGGTTGGTGATTTCCAGCGCGTCGACGGTGCCCAAACTGCGTTGGCTGGCGATATCGAATTTGCGAATCGATTCGAGTTCGTCGCCGAAAAATTCGAGACGCACCGGCTCGTACCAGTCGGGGGCAAAAATGTCGATGATCCCGCCGCGCGAAGAGAACTCGCCGGGCAGCGCCACGGCGCTGGTATTTTGAAAGCCG
>JAYTAU010000356.1:0-4050 GCA_043737375.1 Planctomycetia bacterium | reverse complement strand
CAATAGTGGGAAGCGAAATTAAGAGCGGGTGTGGTGATTCTCGCGAGCGGCCCGGGTTACGCCAGTCGAGATCCGCGTCGGGGTGACGATGTCGGCTTGCCGAGTCGTGCGATGCGACCGAAGTTTCCCGCGTGGGCAAACCGTCCGCGGCAGCCAAACTGTTTTGCAACAGGCTGATAGAATAGAAATAGTTCTGCATCTCAATCGTTCTCACTCGTTTACTTTCTCACCCGTTCTATCCGCCTTTTTAGTTGATGACTTTTTACTTGCCGACTCCATTGCCACGCCTTGCTGCTCAAGTACGAATGCCACATTGCGAACTGGGTTGGCCTACGCTGATTCTCAGTTGCGCTCTGTGGGCAATTTTGTTCACCGGTTGCCATCGCGACCCCGCACAGACCGGCGAGCTGGTCAAAGTCTGGGGGCGACGCGGCATCTCCGAAGGGCGATTTCAAAAACCGCGGGCCATGACCATCGACGCGCGCGATCAGCTCTACGTGATCGATATGAATGCCCGTATTCAGGTCTTCGACGTCGAAGGCCGCTACTTGCGCGGCTGGCAGACGCCGACCCACGTGAACGGTCGACCGACGGGACTATCGGTCGATCGCGACGGGAATCTGTTGGTTGCCGACACGCATTATTTTCAGGTGCTGGCGTACACGCCTGCGGGCGAATTGGTGTACACGATCGGCGGTAATTACGGCAGCGGCGAGGGGCAGTTTGGGCTGATCACCGATGTGGTGCAAGATTCGCAAGGCAACTACTACATTGCCGAGTATGGCGAGTACGATCGCATTCACAAGTATTCGGCCGATCGCAAATTCATCAAGCAATGGGGTGGGCACGGCACTCTACCGGGCGAATTCTTGCGACCGCAATGCCTGCAGATCGACGAGCATGATCATCTGTGGGTGGCCGACGCATGCAATCATCGCATTCAAGTCTTCGACAGCGACGGCAAGTTGCTGAGAGTTTGGGGCACCGCCGGCTCGGAACCGGGCCAACTTTATTATCCCTACAACATCGTGCTCGATGGCCACGGACACTTGTACGTGGTCGAGTACGGCAACCATCGCGTGCAAAAATTTACGCTGGATGGAGAATCGCTGGGCTGCTGGGGAACCAGCGGTCGCGAGCCGGGGCAATTGTTCAATCCCTGGGCGTTGTCGATCAGCCAAACCGGTCGCGTGTTCGTGCTCGATTCGAATAATCACCGGGTGCAGGAAATCAAGTTGTAGGTTGGGAAACTGTTGACTCCGCCTAGAAACAGCCGACAATTACAGTATGAGCATCGATACCGACCACGCCGCCCTGGACGAACTTCGAGCAGCGATTGACCGGATAATTCGCGGGGTCCATGATCCGGAAGCTGCAAAAAGAGCGCTAGCCCGGCTGAACTTCGAGCGCGAAGCACTTCGCAAGAAAATTGGCACGATTGAAGTTGCCGTTGACCTCATCCGCGAAGGCCGTGGCGAATGAAGTTTTTGATGGATGCGTCAGTTGCCATCAAAATAGTTTTACCGGAAGCAAATTCCGACAAAGTGTCCGATTTGTTCCTGGCGCACACTCAGCAACTGCATACATTGCACGTCTCGACATCTTGTTCGTTGAGATCGCTCATGCCCTGACAAGTGCCGAACGACGCAATATCATCCCGAAAGGGCACGGCATCTCGAAACTTGCGGGCATTACTAAGTCGGAAGCGATCGTTCATACATACGTGCCTCTCCTCTTCCGCGCAGTCGAACTTTCGTCACAATTTAGAATCGGCGTTTACGACTGCATCTATGTCGCTCTGGCCGAGCAGGAGAGTTGTGAACTGGTGACGGCGGACACGCGGCTAATTCGGAGCTTGCCAGGTTTTCCGATTCGCGACCTGGCCACGTTGCCTTAAGCGAAATGCGTCTAGGCCTGAATGACTAATGTCTCACGATTCGCTATGATGCACTTGCTTAAACATTAGACGTTCGTCATTGCACCCTCGGTGCTTCGTGTTCAACCACTCCCTCACTTTCCTCACGCCGGCTTGGCTGCTGCTACTCTTGCTGCTGCCGGCGCTCTGGTGGTTCAGCTATCGCAGCTTAGCCGGGCTGGGCCGCGCGCGACGTTGGGGCGCAATTGCGCTGCGCACGTTGGTGCTCCTGCTGGTCGTCTGCTCGCTTGCCGAGATTCAATACAAGCGAACCAGCGACCGCCTGACTGTCATCTATCTGCTCGATCAATCGCTCAGTATTCCCGACGTTCAACGTCGCGCGATGATCAGCTATGTCAATGCCGAGATCCGTAAACATCGCAACGCCAATCGCGGTGATCGCGCCGGCGTGATCGTCTTCGGTCGCGATGCGGCGATCGAACACCCGCCGTACGACGAAAATATCACCGTCAATCCGACGATCGAAAGCCGTATCGAAACCGATTACACCAACTTGGAAGCAGCCCTGCGACTGGCCCAAGCCACGTTGCCCGAAGATTCGGCAGGCCGTTTGGTCGTAATCTGCGACGGCAATGAAAACCTGGGTGATGCCCGCGAGCAAGCCCGCCGACTGTCCGAAGCGGGTGTGGGCATCGACGTGGTGCCGATTCGCTATCAGCCGCGCGGCGAGGTGGCCGTCGAAAAGCTGACCATTCCGGCCGATGTGAATCGCGGACAACCGTTCGATTTGCGCGTCGTGTTGAACAACACCGCCGACCCGCGCGATCGCAACGCCAAACCGATCCAAGGAAAACTGAAGGTCGTCCGCCGCATCAAGGGGCAAGAAGAAGTCCTGCAAAATGAAACCGTGACCATCGAACCCGGCAAGCGCGTGTTCAGTTTGCGCGAAGAGATCGACTCGCCGGATTTCTACACCTACGACGCGATCTTCACGCCTGAGAATAAACAGGACGATGCCCTCTCGCAAAACAATCAAGCCTCGGCGTTCACCTTTGTGCGCGGCAAGGGGCAAGTGCTGCTGATCGAAAATCACGAGTCGCAAAACGAGTTCGAAGTGTTGGTCGATCGGTTGCGCAAACAAAACTTGCAAGTCACCATTCGCCGCACCGACGAACCGATTCTCTCGCTGGCCGAATTGCAGCCGTTCGACTCGGTCATCTTGGCTAACGTTCCGCGCGAATCGTTCACCGACGCCCAAATCAGCATGTTGGTGCAAAACACGCATCAGATGGGCGCGGGGCTGATCATGCTCGGCGGCGAAAACAGCTTCGGCGCCGGCGGTTGGGCCAATACCGAACTCGAACAAGCGATGCCCGTCGACTTTCAAATCAAAAATGCCAAGGTCGCGCCGATCGGTGCCTTGGCCATGTTGATGCACGCCTCGGAAATGCCCGAGGGAAACTACTGGCAAACCAAAATCGCGCAGGCCGCACTCAAGGGACTGAGCGGGCAAGATTATTGCGGCGTCATTCACTGGAACGGAACCGACCAATGGCTTTGGAAGCCGGGCCTCGAAAAGGTCGGACCTAATCGCGAAATGATGCTCGGCCGGCTCGATAAGATGACGCCGGGCGATATGCCCAATTTCGATCCGGCGTTGCAGATGGCGATCAACGGTTTCAAAAACCTCAACGATGCCGCGGTCAAACACATGATCGTCATCAGCGACGGCGACCCCGGCGCGCCGACGCCGGCCACGATTCAACAACTCAAGGATCTAAAGATCAAGGTTTCGACCGTTGGTGTGGGCACGCATGGGCCGCCGTCGCAAACACCGCTGATCAACTTGGCGACCGCCACGGGCGGCAAGTTCTACTTCCCTAATAATGCCAAGGCGCTGCCGGCGATTTATCAAAAAGAAGCGCGAATGGTGGCGCGGCCGCTAGTCTACGAACGTGAGGCCGGCTTCACGCCGCAGATCAAGTATCCTCACGAAATCCTCAAAGGCATCGACGCCTTTCCCAGCATGACCGGCTATGTCATGACCACGCTCAAGGAAAACCCGCTGGTCGAAGTCGCGGTGGTCTCGCCCGAGCCGCGCACCGGCGAAAAGTACAACACGCTACTGGCGACGTGGACCTATGGACTGGGCAAATCGGTCGTCTGGACCAGCG
>JAYTAU010000355.1:0-9965 GCA_043737375.1 Planctomycetia bacterium | reverse complement strand
TTTGCGGCCGTTGACCCAAAGTTCGTACTGGTCGTCGGCGGTGATTTGGACCTCGCCCTTTTCCGGCTGTTCGAGCTTGAAGACTTTGCGAAAGTAGCAGGAGCCTTCGGGGATTTGCCGCTCTTGGGCCGGCGACCAAATCCATTGGGCCTCTTGGGCGCTGGCCGGTCGAAGCGCGAACAGCCCGCCGGTTGGGCCGAGGTTTAACAGCAATACGGCTGCGAACAGCATGGCGGAGATGACTACCGGCTTGGTTACAAATCGCATTATCAAACCCAATGTGGAAATGGGAAGTGTGGAATGAATTCGAAGCAATTCGACCAGCCAAAGCCGACAAAGGGCGAAAAGTTCGAAGAGCCGCGCTTGCGGTTTAGCTTGCCTTGTATCGCACTTCTCTCCCGGCATTGGCGGCGAGAGAATACCGACTCTTGGCAATCCGGGCAACAGAGGTTGTGGACAGGATGCTACATCTGTTACATGAACCGATCTGCCGGTCAGTTGCGTAGTGAGATATGGCTGTTGTGCCCGAGCTACGACTAGGGTTTACGCGAGTGCATTACTTGGTGGGGTTAGCGTGCTATTCCAAAGCGAACTGGAAATCTCGCTTGACCGCAACGGAACTCATTCACTAGCATGAACTTAAGTGCACAATTCAGGCGGCATGCTTTTCGGGGTATACCAAATTTTTCCGCTCTCATACGGTTCACGAACCAGATAGACGTTTAGATGACTAAGGATGAAATAATGCCTGTGCAAGGCTTGAGGCTAGCCATGACTGCGGCAATAGTGCTGTTGCTGGGCGGGTGCGATAGCGGACAAAATCGCAGCGTTAAAGAACCGGAGGCGAGTACGACCCCGTCGGCTGCTGATAGTGACAAAACTGCAGCGCGGACCACGGCCGACGTTTCGACCGCCGGCAAAGACGAAACCAAAATTTACACCGACAAAGATGGTCGCAAGACGTTGATCGCTCCGTTCGACCCGCCTACGTTGGCCGATATCGAAAGCAAGGTCGAATGGGTCGACCAACCGGTCAAGGATTCGATGAAGCTGCTCGAAGCGTGGTGGAAAGAACAGCCTGCGGGAATATCAACGGTCGAGGCGATCAAACTTCGCAACATCAACGCCGAAACCAACCAAAAAATCCTGGCATCGTTGGGTCGATTGCCCAACAATCCGGACGAGGCAAATTGGAACACGACAATCGTACGTAGTATTCGCGGAGATGTGAAGAGCACCAATCCGTTGTTCACCAGTTCCACCTACGAGTCCGACATTAACGGTTTAAAAGGGGGCGGGCTGTTTAGCTTCGATTGGGAACTCAAGCCGTTTGCCGACTCCGACTCGGTGATCAGTTGGCAGAGTAGTAAAGACGGTTTATATGACAAAGTGGTGCTTCGAGACGACATGAAATGGTCCGATGGGAAGCCGTTCACGGCGCGTGACATCGCGTTTTCGTTTCGTACAATCATGAACCCCGAGGTGCCGGCGCTGGCAGTCCGATCCGGCACTGACGAGCTCAAGTGGGTCGAAGCCTACGATGATTACACCGTGGTCTTTTTTCACAAGCGAGCCTTGGCAACCAATCAATGGAATGTCAATTTTCCGGTCCTGCCCGAGCATATTTACGCAAACTCGATTGGCGAAGATCCTTCGTTGCGGAAAGGACGCTATCACATCGATTTAGAGAATAATCCCGTTTGTAGCGGTGCTTACACGATCACCAGCCGACAACCTGGACGAGAGATCGTGCTCACTCGCCGCGAGAGCTACTACATGCACAACGGCAAGCAAGTCCGCGCCAAGCCGTACTTCAAAGAAGTGCGGTTTAAGATCATTGCTGATCCAAACACGGCGCTATTGGCATTAAAGGGAGGCGATCTCGATGAGTTGGAATTGACCGCCGAACAATGGGTCAATCAAACCGACAATGACGAGTTCTATGCTGAAAATACCAAGGCCACGGGGTTGGAATGGACTTCGTTCTTTTTCAATTGGAACTGTGACAGCAAGTTTTTTAACGACCGCCGAGTTCGCGAGGCGATGTCGTATGCCTTCAATCACGACGAAATGCTGAACAAATTGCTGTATGGGCTGAACGAGCCGTGCACCAGCAACTTTCATCCCTCGGCTTGGATGTCATCCAAAAAACCGAAGACTCGTTATCGGCAGAATTTTGATAAAGCCGAACAACTTCTGAATGCCGCTGGCTGGACCGATTCGGACGGGGATGGCATTCGCGATAAGCTGATCGACGGTAAACGAGTCAAATTCGATTTTAACATCTTGGTACTCAACGCGCCGGATCGCGTTAAAATCTGCAATCTTCTGAAGCAAAACTTGGATCAGATCGGCATTGTCTGCCGTGTGCGCCAAATGGAGTTCGTCACACTATTCGCGACATTGGAAAAACATGAGTTCGATGCGGCCTTTGCAGGGTTAGGAACGGGTACTGATCCGGATACAACCGAAAATATTTTTGGAACAACTGCGTTTGACCGTGGCAGAAACTACGGTAAATATTCGAATTCATATGTCGATGGGCTATTCGAACTCGGTCGGCAAGTGGATGTTGCCACTGAAGTTCGTCAGCAAATTGTCGACAAGTTCAAACTGACTGATGTGGGCATTCAACCAATTGCCACTCGCGCCGAAATCTATGGTAAAATCGACGATTTGATTTACGCGGACCAACCTTATACGTTCTTGTTCTTTCGCAGTTCGTTTTACGGATTTAACAAAGACTTGCGCGGCTATAAGTTCAGTCCCCGCGGCCCATATCATTATGGACCGGGGTTTTCGAGCATCTGGAATGTGCAATAAGCAGACTCGGCTCGCAACGATAGTTCGTCAGCCGCGCTAATTTCCTCGCTCATCGGATCCTTGCTCGTTCGCTCATGTTGACGTATCTCATCCGCCGCGTGCTGCTCGGCTTCTTGACGCTATTTCTGATTACGTTTCTGGTCTATGGCCTGATTCGCGCCATGCCGGGCGATCCGACGACGGTCAATGCCGAATCGATGGACCCGCGCGCCAAAAAAAATCCCGACGACGTTGCGCGCAATCGTGCATTGTTCGGCTTGGATTTGCCATGGTACAAGGCGTATTTTGTTTGGTTTGGAAACCTGGCCCAAGGCGATACCGGCAATTCGTACTATTTTAAAATTCCGGTTAGTGAAGTCATCGGGCAACGCATCGGCCCAACGCTAATGTTGTCGGTCACGTCGTTGCTGTTGGCCTATTTGCTTTCGATTCCATTGGGTCTGTTTTCGACGGCGCGCAGTGGTCATTGGGATGAACGGATCTTAAGCACGTTACTGTATATGTTGTACTCGCTGCCGGCATTCGTGGCGGCCGTATTATTGCAAGTGTTGTTTTACTTGAAACTCAAAGGAACTTGGCTTGAATTGCCGTTGATGGGAATGGTTTCGAACGATCATGCCGAACTGTCATTCGTCGGACAATACTGGGATATTGTGCAACACATGGTCCTGCCCGTCTTCTGCTTCACTTATGGAATTTTGGCCTACGAGAGCCGTTTTATTCGTGCGAATATGCAAGAGGTCGTTCGCCAAGACTATATTCGTACCGCCCGCGCAAAAGGCGTAGGTCCGATTCGCATTTTGTGGCGGCACGCTTTTCGAAATACTTTAATTCCCTTCGTAACATTGATCGGCCTGACGTTGCCCTCACTACTCAGCGGCGCGGTGATACTCGAACAGATTTTTACTTGGCCGGGTATGGGTAGCTTGATGTTCGAGTCGATTGATACACGTGATTACCCCGTAATTATGGGTCTGACATTGTTGTTTTCGATCCTGACATTATTTGGACAGTTTCTTGCCGATTTTCTTTATTCCGTGGTCGATCCGCGGGTGTCGTATGCATGATGGTTGGTAAACTCGCGCCGTGTGTCGTTGGGGTGTGTTGCGGTTCGATGTAAAGAAGTCCCTCATCCTAACCCGAAGCGTAAGCGAGGACTGACCCGGTAACTGAGTCTTCCTCGCTTACGCTTCGTGTTAGGAGTCGTTAGAAACGTCAGAGCAAATCGAAGTGACTGAAACCGCCCCGAATATTCCACCTGAGAACGTCTCGGACAGCACGCCCGTGCCCGTGCCGATCGGCGGCAAGTCGCTGAAGTCGCGCGGATTTTGGAGTGAAGCTTGGCGGCGCTTTCGTCAACGCAAACTGGCCATGGCCGCGCTGTTTTTCGTGGCGTTTCTAGCGATTGTGGCGGTGTTGTCGCCCGCGATCGTGGGTTCTAAACCCATCGTGGCCAAATACAAAGGCAGCCTATATTTCCCGGCGATGGGTTACTTCAAGCCCCAATGGGAAAATCCTATTTTCATTACCGACGGTTTTCGAAAACGTTATTCGATCGAGGTTTTTCAAGAAAAGGATCCCGAGAGTTGGATCATCTGGCCGCTGGTTTTTCAAGACCCTTCGCGCCGCCTCGAATCCAACGAACGACAAATGGACCATCTCGAAAATCTGCCAAGCCAACCTCCATCGCAACGGAATCTCTTCGGAACCAATCAAGAGGGGATCGATGTCTTCGCCCAAATGGTGCATGGCACAACCATCGCGCTGTTGGTCGGGTTTGTCTCGACGGGGCTGTCGGCAGCGATTGGAATACCGCTAGGAGCGATCGCCGGATATAGCGGTGGTTGGGTTGACTCCGTAATCAGTCGATTGATTGAAGTGGTGATGTGTATCCCGTCCCTCGTGCTTATTCTGGCACTGATCGCCGTCATCGAGAACCCATCGATTTGGCACGTCATGCTCGTGCTGGGCGCTACCGGCTGGACCGGCATCGCGCGGCTCACGCGGGCCGAATTCATCAAACTCAAGGGGGGCGAATTCGTCATGGCCGCGCGGGCGCTCGGTGCGGGGCCGCTACGAATTATGTTCCGTCATATCCTGCCCAACGCGTTGGCCCCGGTGCTCGTGCCGATTACGTTCGGCATCGCCTCGGCAATTCTTGTCGAAAGCGCGCTGAGCTTTCTAGGTGTGGGAGCCGCGACGACCGACCCGCGATGGGGAGCAGTATTAAGCGCTGGACGGCGCAGTCTCGAGATGTGGTGGCTAATCGTGTTTCCCGGCACGGCGATCTTTCTGACCGTGCTGTCCTACAACCTGATTGGCGAAGGACTGCAAGAAGCCACCGACCCGCGGCTGCGCGAAGCTGGGAAATAAGGAGTTGGAAGTCAGGGAGCAGGGAAGGAAGAGGGACGAGTGATCCGCCATTTGCATTGGAAATCAGGCCGGCGCTTTTGGTAAAATAGACCGTGGGCCATGGTCTCAACACCACTTGGGCGGCGGCGACTTCCAACAATCCATGAGTTTCAAGCGTAGTTTAGCCAGTTATGCGCAATAATTCCGAAGCTTTCAATCGAAGTTCATTTGCATAACATATTTCTGGGTAATGGGTTGCGGTTATTGAAATCTCAGGCGGGTGGTGACTTATTGCGCATTATCCGTGATTTTGACATTAGTGCGGAATAAGGCCGCGCCATCCATTTACCATCCACCCGCCTCGCACCACCATCCACTAATCACCCGCTACCCGTGACCGAAACGCTTGTCGACATCCAAAACCTGAAGACCTATTTCTATGCCGAAGATGGCATCGTGCGGGCCGTAGACGATGTCTCGCTGCGCATCCCTCGCGGCAAAACGCTCGGCTTGGTCGGCGAAAGCGGCTGCGGCAAATCGGTCACCGCCATGTCGATCATTCGCCTGATCAGTTCGCCCGGGCGGATCGCCGGCGGACGAATCATCATGCATTCCAACGGCACGTCACCGGCTGTAGGAGCGGACTCCCTTGCAAGACCCCACACTGTAGGAGCGGACTCCCGTCCGCGACCTCACGACACGCGCCAGCCGCCGACAGGGTCGCCGATAGGAGTCGGCTCCTACAAAAGCGCGGACTCCGACACTGCCTCGTCGATCGTACTCTCGGAATTGCCCGAGGATGAAATGCGCAAGATTCGCGGCTCGCGGATTTCGATGATCTTTCAAGAGCCGATGACATCGCTCAATCCGGTGTTCACCATCGGCGCGCAGATCGGCGAGGCGATCATGATCCATCAACGGGTCAGCAAGGCGGAAGCCCGAACGCGCACGATCGAGATGCTCAAGAAGGTCAAAATACCCGCGCCCGAGAAACGGGTTGACGAGTATCCGCATCAATTTTCCGGCGGCATGCGGCAGCGGGCGATGATCGCCATGGCGCTCTCGTGCAATCCGCAATTGTTGATCGCCGACGAGCCGACCACCGCGCTCGATGTGACGATTCAGGCGCAGATTCTCGATTTGCTGCGCGAGCTGCAGGCCGAAATCGGCATGTCGATACTCATGATCACGCACGATCTGGGCATCATCGCCGAGATGGCCGACGACGTGGCCGTGATGTATGCGTCGAAAGTGGTTGAATACGCTCCCGTCCGTGAACTTTTCGCCAATCCGCTGCATCCCTATACGTATGGATTGTTCCAATCGCGGCCCGAGCCGGGCAAACCGAAGACCGAGCGATTGAATACCATCCCTGGTATGGTGCCCAGCCCGTTGCATTTTCCAAGCGGATGCAAGTTTCATCCGCGCTGTCCGTTCTGCCAGCAGCCACGCTGCGTACAGGACGAGCCCGAATTGCGTGAGATCCGGCCCGGGCACTTTGCGCGTTGTCACTTCGCCGGCGAACTGGATCTTAAGGGGAGTAAGTATGGGTAATGCATGGAGTTTCAGCGCTCAATCCCATACTCTTCAATCTTCCGATACAGCGTCGCGCGGCTCAGGCCCAATAATTTTGCCGCTTCGGGCACGTTGCCGTCGACGCGCTTGATCGCCTCGTTGATCAGTTTGCGTTCCCAATAATCGATGCGCAGCGATTCCAATTCGCTGGTGCCTGAATCACGCAGACCCAAGTCATCGATCTCGATCTGCGGATCGCCGGCCAACACCACGGCGCTATCGATCACATTGCGAAGTTGCCGCACATTGCCGGGCCAGTGATAAGCTAGAAGTTTCGCCCGGGCTTCGTCCGAGACGCGTAAATTCGGTCGGCCGTGTTGTTGCCGAAAATGATCCAGAAAATGATCGAGCAACAGCGCGATGTCGGTGGTGCGATCGCGTAGCGGCGGAATGTAAAGTTCGAACACGCTGAGCCGGTAGTACAAGTCCTCGCGAAATTTTTTCTCGCGCACATAATCTTGCAAGTCGCGATTCGTCGCCGCGATCACGCGTACATCGACTTTGATCTGCTGCGTGCCGCCGACGGGCAAAAACGGATGACCTTCGAGAATACGCAATAGTTTGGCTTGGCCTTCGAGAGTCAACTCGCCGACTTCATCCAGAAATAGCGTGCCCGAGTCGGCTTGCTGAAAGTAGCCGGTGTGGTCGCGATCGGCGCTGGTAAATGCGCCGGCCTTGTGACCGAACAACTGGCTCTCCATCAAATCGGCCGGAATCGCCGCACAATTGACCGTCAGCATCGGTCGGTCGGCGCGCGGGCTGGCGCGATGCACGGCCCGCGCGACCAGCTCCTTGCCCGATCCGCTTTCGCCGCGGACGAGCACGCAGCCGTTTGCTCGGGCGACGCGACCCACGCGGACCCGCAGCTCTTCGATACCGCGGCACTTACCGACCAGTTCGTCTTGCACGGCGGTCTTGGCGACCAAGCGTTGGTAGTTGGTCGCCAGGCTCGATTGTTCGCGGGCGCGAACCAGCGCCACCGCCACGATGTTGGCCAGCGAAATCGCAAAATCGAAATCGAGTTGGCGAAAGCGACCTTGATTGAGATAGGTGTGTACCGCGCCGAGGACTTGTCGCTGGCTGATCAGCGGCACGCACAGCGCGTCGGAATAATCGACCAGATGGCCCGCAGTTGCGGCGGCCGACTGTTTGTTGACCCACACGGCGTGTCCTTGCTGACAGACCAATTCGGTCAGCGAGTCGCTCAGTTGCACCGCCTCGGCCGTCCCTTCCGGGATCAGCAGTTTCGGCTTCAGTTTGCCGGTGTCATCAACCCAGAGAAAGCCCACGACCGAGGCGCGCGTCTGATCTTTCAATAAATCCAAGGCAATACGTACCACGGAGTCGGGGTTGTCGCAGCCCAACAGTTTGATGCTGAGCTGATACAACAGCAGCAGTTGTTGCGCTTGTTGCGCATCGCGAATTGCTTCGAGCGCCACCTGATTGGTATCCGACGTTTTGATCGGACGATCGCTGATCAGGGTTTGACGAATCGTTTGATCGGCGGGCGAGTAAACCGTTAGTGGGTCGCTGGACAGCTCGAAGGCGTACTCGGCCGAGCCGATGCGAATCGTATGGCCGACATCCAACATGCACTCGTCGATGCGCTGGCCGTTGACGAACGTACCGTTGCGGCTGTCGGCATCGCGAACGTACCACCGCTGCTGTTCGCACTGTACGATGGCATGGACGCGCGAGCTCAGCGGGTCGTTCAGCGTGACGGTGCATTCAGTGCCGCGACCGATGGTGTTTTCAGCCACCGGATCGAGCAGATACCGACTGCCGGCGCGGACCCCGAGCGTCATGGTCAGATAGGCATATTGACGCGTCGCGCTAAACACCACGCATGAGTCCTCGATGAAAAGTCGTTGACGGATTATTTGTTATTTGCAGCGCCTAACCGAACGCATCACCCCCCGACGCGTTCGAGAGGAATTGAGCGAACTATAATAGTTCCTCGCTGGTGCGTCGGGTTATGGTAAGTGCTCGCTAAAAACGCCGGACTGCGATGCGCCGGGCACTACACCATATTAACCGTAACGCGATCAATGGTCGCGGCAGACCGACTATATTTTACTATATGCGATTAGCGGCTCACTGCTCGACCCTCGATCCATGTTTCCCGATCCCCAGCCCTTGATCTCCGCTCCCTTGCCCACTGGCCTGTTGATCGTCGGGCATGCGCTTTTAATTGTGGGACACGGTACGCGCGATCGCACGGGCATTGCCGAATTCTGGCAGCTTATCGAGCGGATTCGAATTGCCGCTGCGCCGCATCCAGTCGTCGGGTCATTTTTGGAACTGGCCGAACCGTCGATCGAAGTCGGTCTGAGGCAGTTGCTTGAGCAGCAAATACAGCAAATCACGGTCGTGCCGCTATTGTTATTCTCTGCCGGCCACGCCAAACGCGATATTCCCGATGCAGTCGAGGCCGCGTTGGAGCGATGGTCGACGGAGCTTCACGGAATTTCACGGCCGACCGTTCAGTTCACCCCCGCGTTCGAGAGTAATCCCCATTTATTGCGATTGTCAACCAGGCGTTTTGACGAAGCGGTTGCGCGTCACGAGCCGGTCGCTCGCTCGCAAATATTGCTGTTGATCGTCAGCCGAGGCAGCAGCGATCGGTCGGCCACGGCGGCCGTGCGACACTTCACTGCACAGCGAGCCGAGCAATCGCCGGTCGCCCGCGCCGAAGTCTGCTTTGTCGCCGTTGAGCGCCCTAATTTGAGCGAGGGCTTTGCCGCCGCCGCAATTGCCGGCTTTCGACGCGTGGTCGTACAGCCGCATTTGCTGTTCAGCGGACTGGTGTTGAATGAAATTCGCGCGGTCGTCGAATTGGCCCGCGGGGAATTTCCTCAGATCGAATGGCTGTTGACCGAGCACCTTGGTGCCGAGGATGAAATCGTTCAGGCGGTGGTTGAAGGGTCGAGGGTCGAGGGTTGAGACGTGAGGCCAGAGGCTTGGGGCTTGAGGCTTGGGCAGTGGTGTGAAGCTGTTATTCAATTACGACCCTGATTTTGCTACCCCAACGGGGTTTCATCTCCTAGCCCAGGGTCGCGAAGCGCACCCTGGGTTAAATGGACAACACAATATTTTACCCCATCGGGGTTAAATCAGGGTTTAGAACCAGCGAAATTCCCTGAACGCATCGTCGATGTAACCCCTTCAGGGTAACGTGAGCAATCGAACCAACCACCCTGGGTGCGCTGCGCGAC
>JAYTAU010000354.1:0-1522 GCA_043737375.1 Planctomycetia bacterium | reverse complement strand
TGTTTGGCAGCATGATCTGGTCGATCCGGTGAGTCTGCAAATGCAGGTGATGACCGGCTTCAATCCCAATCAACGCCAGATCCGCAATCCTTGGGGTCAGCCGAGGAATGTCATCACCGGTATCGGCAATCAGCCGCTCGGAGCCATGAGTGCCGTCGTCGGCCCGGGCATCTGTTTGCAACGGGGACGCGACCTGATGTTTCTCGACGCGCTGACCGGCAAGCAACTTTGGCACCGCAATCTGCCCATGCAAGCCGGCGAAATTTACGGCGATGACGAAGTGTTGATCGTCGCACCGCTCGACGGGACCGAAGCCTTGGTGTTACGAACTGCCGACGGCGAACTGCTGGGCAACCGACAGGTGCCGCGCCACGATTTTCGTTGGGCCAGTCATGGCCGAAAGTTGCTGCACTGGAAAGAATCGGGCGGATCGCAAGAGTTATTTCTTGCCGATGCTTGGTCCAACAAAGAAATTAACCTCGGCAAGTTCGCACGCAATAGCAAAGGCATTATCGTCGATGGCGATGCGGTAGCCGTTTACGATTCGGCCGGATCGTTCGTAGTGCTGTCGCTGGTCGATGGCCGCAAATTGCTCGAGGCCAAAACCGAGGCCGATACGCAATTGCTCAACATTCAAGTCCAGCGTTCGGCCAACCAGTACTTGCTGATTGCCAACCGCAACCAAAATGCTCGACCTCGCAACAACACGAGTTATCAGCCGATTATTTACGATCACAACAACACCATCAACTCCGGGTTGATAACCGGTCGAGTGTATGCGTTTGAGCGCGCGACCGGCGCCGCGCAATGGTCGGTGCCCGCCACAATCGAACAGCAGGGCTATCTGGCATCGCAAGGGAGCGACTTACCCGTGCTGGTTTTCGCGCGACAGGTCAACGACCAAGACACGAATCGCACGGGCATCCCGAAAATTTCGGTGCTTTGTTTGGACAAGCGAAACGGTCGTGCGGCCTATCAAGACGACACCTTGCCCGGCCCCGCGCAAAGCTTCGAGATTTCGGCCGATATCGAGGCGCGAACCGTAACCGTTCAATTGGCGTCGCAGGCGATGGTCTTGCGGTTTACCGACCAAGCAATGCCACCCGAGCCGCCGTACCAAGCCGGGTTGGAAATCCCCAAGGAAAAAATCCTGGGTAACTCGAAGGCCGGCGGAATCATGCGGGCGATCTTCGGCGGCGCGCGGCGGTTGGAAGAAATGCCGGCTGATCCGTTTGGCGATCCGGCCGAGGCCCCACAAGCGATCGAAGCCATTGAAGCGGATCCTTTTCAAGCTCCGGCAGGGCAGGCCGCCGACCCGAACGATCCGTTTGGTAAATGAACTTTTGCCGCCGCTCGCGGCACAGACTGGTTGTAGCGATATTACTAGTCGTTTCGAGGTCGGTCTACGTAGGTGGGTTTCTCCGAGACAGGCATATCGCCGACTATGGCGAATGTTTTGCCGATTTTTCGAACATTGAATTACACTAGATAGTAAGGGGCGAACGAAAAATAACTTCCTCAC
>JAYTAU010000353.1:0-4054 GCA_043737375.1 Planctomycetia bacterium | reverse complement strand
ATTATGGCGACACGACCCTGCCGACCGGCAATACATCGAAATACTCGCGTTTCGAGTTTCAAGTGCAGCTCGCACGGGGCGGTTACGGGGCCTTCTTGAAGTTGTTCTTTGGCCTGTTCGTGGCCACCGCGATTGCATTTCTGGCATTCTTCATCAAGCCGACCGAGGTCGATCCTCGCTTCGGCTTGGGTGTGGGTGCGATTTTTGCCGCCGTGGCCAGCTTATATGTCGTCACGTCGTCATTGCCCGACTCGCAAAAGATGACGATGGCCGACATGCTGCACATGTTGGCATTTTTTGTGATCTTTGTGTCATTGGTCGAGTCGACCTGGTCGCTCAAGGCGTATAGTAGTGAGGACGAGGTTCAGATCGCCCGCTCGAAGCGGGTCGACCGGATTTCGTTTATCCTACTATCGAGTTTGTACGTGTTCTTCACCGCCCTATCGGTTTACAAAACCTGGTGGTAGCCGAGAATTACAAATTACGAAGTACGAAGGGACAGTAAGGTTGGAACACAATGTCACGGGTCGGCTGAAGGTCGAGTTCGTCCCTTTTGTAATTCGTCATTCGTAATTCGGAATTAACCTAGAGGGACTTGCCGTTGGCGACATTTACGCAAGCCAATTTGCCGCTCGAAATCACGACCCCGCTGGGCGCCGACAAGCTGTTGCTCGAATCGTTCGGCGGCATGGAGGCGATCTCGCAGCCGTTTCGTTTCGAGGCCAATCTGCTGGCCCTGCAAAACACCCCGGTCGCTTTCGACCTGCTGTTGGGGCAGTCGGTGACCATCCGTCTCGACATGGCGGGCACCGCAAACGAGCGGCGTTTCTTCAACGGCATCGTCATGCAGTTCAGCGAGCGCGGCAAAGTCAAAAGCGCCGACGGCTCCGATATTTTTATTCGCTATCGCGCGATGATCGCGCCGCAATGCGCGCTATTGCAACGAAAAACCAACAGCAAAACGTTTCAACAGAAATCCGTCGTTGATATTCTCAAGCTGATCTTTACCGGAATGACCACTGCCTGGGAGATTCAAGGCACCTTCGAACCGCGTGATTACTGTATTCAATACCAAGAGACCGATTTTGCTTTTGCCAGCCGGCTGATGGAAGAAGAAGGCATTTACTACTTCTTCAAACATGCCGACGGCCGACACACGATGGTCTTCGGCAATAAAGACTCCTCACACACCGACGACGGCAGCCTGGATTTTCAGGATTTGCAAGGCCTGGCCAATCAAGGTTTGCACGACGATCGCATTTTTTCGTGGACCAAAAGCCAAGAACTGCGCAGCGGAAAGTTCGTCGCCTGGGATTACAATTTCCAACTGGAAGACAAGCATCTTGAAGCCGAGAAGCCGATTCTGCCGACCGTCGCCGTCGGCACCGTCACGCACAAACTGGGCTTGGGCAAAAACGCCGATCTGGAACTCTTCGATTTTCCCGGCGAGTATGCTCAGCGGTTCGACGGCATCAATAAAGGGGGGGGCGACGCAGCAGCCGATCTACAAAAGATTTTCACCGACAATGTTCGGACCGTCGAAATTCGCATGCAGCAAGAGGCGCTGGCGGGCCTCAGCATCAGCGGCGAAAGCAATGCGCGAAAATTGAAAGCCGGATTCAAAATCACGCTGGCGAATCACCATAACGCCAACGGGGCATATATTCTCACTCGCGTCGAACACAAAGCCAGTCTCGAAGGGGCCTTCACAAGCGATCCCGCAACCCAACTGCGCTACGGCAACAGTTTTCAGTGCATTCCCAGCGCGTTGCCGTATCGTCCGCTGCGATCCACTCCCAAACCCAGCATTCGCGGCACGCAATCGGCAATCGTCGTCGGGCCGCCAGGCACCGAAATCAATACCGACAAATACGGCCGCGTGAAGGTGCAGTTTCGCTGGGATCGAATCGGCGCCAAAAACAACGACAGCTCGTGTTGGGTGCGCGTGGCGCAGGTTTGGGCCAGCAAGCAGTTCGGCGCGTTTCATTTGCCGCGCATCGGCGACGAGGTGATCGTCGCGTTCGAAGAAGGCGACCCGGACCAGCCGATCATCGTCGGCAGCGTCTATAACGCGACCAACATGCCGCCGTATGTCATGCCCGACAACATGACGCAGACGGGCTTCAAAACGCATTCCACACTGAATGGCACGGTCGAAACATTTCACGAGCTGCGGTTCGAGGATAAAAAAGACGCCGAGGAAATTTACTTTCATTCCGAGCGCGACTTCAAACGGGTCGTCGAGCGCAATGACGAACTGCTGGTCGGCTACGAAAAACATGCAGCCGAAGCCGACGGCAACCAAATCATCAAGGTCTTCGGCAAGCGTACGATCGAGGTCACCGAGCGCGACGAACTGACGACCATCAAAAAAGGCAATCGCACCGTCAAGGTCGAGAAAGGTGACGACCTGCACGAAGTCACCACGGGCAAACGCACCGTCACGGTCGAAGCCGACGATCTGCATCAGGTCAAAACCGGCAATCGCACCGTCAACGTCGACACGGGCAACGACGTTCGCAAAGTCGCCACCGGAAATCGCACCACTGAAATTACCACCGGCAACGACACGACCGAAATCAAAGCCGGCAAGAGCAGCACTTCGGCCATGCAAGAAATCGAACTGAAGGTCGGTAACAACTCGATTGTGATCAATGCCCAAGGCATCACCATCAAAGGAGCCGCGATCAAGATCGAGGGTGAAACCAAACTCGATATTACGTCGATGATGACGGGCGTGGAAGCAAGCGGCATTCTGACGTTGAAGGGTGGTTTGACGAAAATTAATTGAGGAAAGTGTTCAGTTTTCAGTGCGGGGGTCAGTGGTCAGTTGTTCGTCTTTAGTTGTTTCACTCCGAACTTCCCACTCCGAACTCCGCACTTCAGTTCTCACGCTTTCACGCTTTTATTTTGCCCTAACTCCTAACTCCTGACCCCCGATCCCTCCGCTTCATGGGCGTCATTCTGCAAATCATTAACGGACCGTATGCAGGCCACAAGACTTACTTGCTGGCCGGGCAGGTGCTGCAAGTCGGCCGCACCGAATGGGCCGACTTCTCGATTCCATCGGATACGCAACTGGGCGACGTCCATTTCTCGGTGCAGTTTGCCAACGGCGCGTGTCTATTGAAAAACCTGAACCAGCAAAAGGGAACGCTCGTCAATGGCAAACGAGTCAGCGAGACCGCGATTGAACATGGCGATCAAATTCAAGCGGGCCAAACGGCGTTTCGATTGGTGATCGAAGGAAGCAGCGTCGGGGCTGGAGCGGCATCGAATACCGCCACGATCCGAGCGAGCACGAAGGCCGGCTTCAGCGGATTTGTGCGCGTGGTGCCGCCGACGGCCGCCGAGATCTGCGTCAACTTCAGTCTCGACGCCGACGCCGCCGAATTGCTTAACGACAAGCTGACTCCGCGCGAGTATGTCGACCTGCTCACCGCGCGGCACTTGTTCGACGACGTGATTCGCTTTATGTGCTACGCGCTCCCCAAGCCCGAGGCAATCTGGTGGGCGTGCCTGTGCGTACGCAAGGCGGCAGCGGCAACGGGTAGTAATCCCGCGAAGAGCGCGACCGCAAAGAACGCCGCCTCAAACAGCAAAGACCAGCGGGCCGTCGAGGCGGCCGAGCGCTGGCTCGCCGAACCGAGCGAGGATAATCGTCGCGCCGCAGCAGCCGCTGCCGAAGCCACGAACTACGATACCGCGGCGGGTTTTGCCGCGGCAGCCGCCGGTTGGAGCGGCGGCAGTTTGGCGCCGCCGGAGTTCGCTGCTGTTCCGCCCAGTCCACTGCTCACGGCACAAGCGGTCGGCGGCGCTTTGCGATTGGCATCGATCGCGCTGGGCCAGGCTCGCATGGTCACGACCCAACAGGAATTTTTAGCGACAGGAATTGAGATTGCGGATGGCAAGAATCGCTGGGAGGAGAAGAAGTGATGCGGGTTGTCAGTAGTCCGTTGTCAGTTGATAGTCGTTAATTGTTTTACTCCGCACTCCGAACTCAGCACTTCTGTTCCACTGCAACTCTCATCTCACGCTTTCCGATTTCACGCTT
>JAYTAU010000352.1:0-4055 GCA_043737375.1 Planctomycetia bacterium | reverse complement strand
GGGCGGCAGCGGCGGCTTTGCCCCGGCGTATGCGATCGACCGAATTGCGAAGCAGTGATTATAAGCTCGAAGCGCCGGCGAGTGCATTAAACCCAAGCTCGCAGCGGAGAGCGCGTGCATTTGCAGCCGTGGTTCGGCGTCAACGACGCCTCCTGCAGTGCATGACGACTTTCCCCGCTCGCGCTCGTGCAGCTAGAATGCACGCTCATGCAATCGCAACTCTGGCCAGTTCGGTTACTCCTGCATTCGCTTTCAACACAGAGTTAGGACGATACGGTTGGCGACTATCCCACGCGGTATTCTGGCACGCATCGGTTCTATCGTCGGCGGGCCGGTTCGCCGTCGCCTGGCCCATTGGGCTTCGCTGTTGCCCGCAATCGACCGCCAAGGCGTGCTCATTGCCACGGTTACCGATGCCGAACTCAAGAAGCGTAGCCTGGCGCTGCGCTATCGGGCCAAGAGCCGCGAGCCGCTGTTGAAACTGTTGCCGGAAGCGTTTGCACTGACGCGCGAGGCGGGCCGGCGCGCCTTGAACATGCGGCATTTCGACGTGCAACTTCTCGGAGGCATCGCGCTGCATCATCGCTCGATCGCCGAAATGCAAACCGGCGAAGGCAAAACACTGACTGCCACGTTGGCGCTGTATCTCGAATCGCTCTCGGGCAAGGGCGCGCACCTAGCCACGGTCAACGATTATCTGGCCAAGCGCGACGCCGATTGGATGCGCCCGTTATACGAACTGCTGGGGCTGACGGTCGGTGTCGTGCAGACACAGATGAGTTCGGACGAGCGCCGCACGGCTTACGCTTGCGATGTGACCTATGGCACCTCCAAAGAGTTCGGCTTCGACTTCTTGCGCGACCGATTGTTGCTGCGGCGCAGTGCCGAGGGCCAGACCGATCTGCTGGCGTTTATGCTAGGACAACGCCAAGACGCCGGCGGCGACAAACCGGTCCAACGCACGCCCCATTTTTGCCTGGTCGACGAAGCCGACAGCGTGTTGATCGACGAGGCTCGCACCCCGTTGATCATCAGCGCGCTGCCCAGCGAAGCCGACAAAGCGCAGGCCGAGCTTTACAAATGGGCCGCGCTGGCCGCGCCGCGCTTCGAACTCGACCAGCACTATACCTTCGATAACAAAACTCAAGCCGTCGAACTGACCATCGAAGGACGCCGCTTGCTGCGCAACTTGCCGCGCTCGAACGCCACCGAAACCATCGGCATGTTGGGCATGTACGAAGCGATCGAGCTGGCAATCCGCGCGCAGACCAAGTTCATTTGCGACCGGCATTATGTGCTGCGTGATGGCGAGATCGTGATCGTCGACGAATTTACCGGGCGACTGGCCGAGGGGCGAAAATGGCGCGACGGTCTGCATCAGGCGATCGAAGCCAAAGAAAATGTCGAGATCACCATGGCCACGGGCCATGCCGCGCGAATCACCATTCAAGATTACTTTTTGCGTTACCCGAACCTGGCGGGCATGACCGGTACGGCGACCAACTCGTCGCGCGAGTTGCATAAAATCTACAAACTCCGCGTGATCCCGATTCCGACCAATCGCCCGCCGATCCGCAAGCAGTTGCCGACCGTCGTCTACGGCTCGATGGACGCCAAAGAACGGGCGATTGTCAGCGAGGTGCAAGCGGTTCGCCAATCCAACCGGCCGGTGCTCATCGGCACACGCTCGATCGACAAGTCGCTGCGCATTTCGAAGCTGCTGGCCGACGCCGGCATCGTGCATCAGGTGCTGACCGCCAACGAAGTCGATAAAGAAGCTGACATCGTGGCCGCGGCAGGCACCCTGAACAAGGTCACCGTCTCGACTAATATGGCCGGCCGCGGCACCGACATTAAGCTTTCCGAGGGCGTGCCTGAACTGGGCGGATTGCATGTGATTTGCACCGAGATGCACGACTCGTCGCGCATCGACCGGCAGTTGATCGGCCGTTGCGGACGCCAAGGCGACCCAGGCACGTATCGCCAATATTTGGCCATGGACGATGAGATCTTGCTGGCGGGACTCGGCCCAACCAAGTCCGAGAGTTTGAAACAGACGGGCGAGCGCGCCGATACCATCCAAGGGAACCTCGCGAATGTTACTGCTGCCGGCGCGAACTCGTCGCTGGATCGCTACGAGCGATTATTTCAAAAGGCCCAACATCGCATCGAACGCCGGCACTTCAAAGACCGCCGCATTCTGATGTACCACGAGCGCGAGCGTAAAAAAATGCAACTGCAAATGGGCCAGGACCCATACCTCGACGCCCCGGCGTGATTCGCATACCAACTCCTCTTTTTCTGGGAGAGGCAGCGAGGTAACGCGTCGGTGAGGGTGTGAACCGGTCTCACTCGACTAAGTGTTGTTAGGGCCTTCTGAACTGTTTATGTACTCTCAATCGTTCGGGGGTTCCGCCGGGTGCCATGCCCACTGCCCGCCAGTGGGCATGTTGCAGGCTTGGCGCTTGCGTCTAATTTTGCCATCATTACCGCGCGTATGTTAAGATGAAGGTATGGTTCTTAATTTAAATCTAACTCCCGAGCTTGAAGCTAAACTTCGCGAACAAGCCGCCGCTATCGGCGAGCCGCTAGAAGCGTTTGTACTTCAAGCCGTTCAAGAAAAGCTTTTGATTGACGAGGACAGTTCCGACCAGAATGAATCACCGTCGCACGAACACTGGATGACCGAGCTGCGGGCGTGGGCCTCGAGCCATTCGCCGGTCATTTACTTCGTGGACGATAGCCGCGACGGAATTTACGGCAATCGCGGCGAATGAATTTTCTCATCGACACGAACATCCTTGTCCGCTTGGCGCAGCCCGGCAACGATCAATATAGCTTTGCAATACAGGCGCTCGATGCACTCAGTCAGCAAGGTTATCGACCTTGCATCGTGCCGCAAATATTGTATGAGTTTTGGGTCGTTTGTACCCGTCCGGCGGGCGAAAACGGACTAGGTTTCGATCTCCCGCGAGCCGAAGCAGAACTGCAAACGGCGAAACGACTTTTTCGATTGCTTCAGGATGAACGAGATATTTATCGGCGTTGGGAGCGGCTGGTGGTCTTAGCGTCGGTCCAAGGGAAAACTGCCCACGATGCTAGACTGGTAGCGGCTATGCAACGTCACGGCATCACACACATTCTGACATTCAATGCCGCTGACTTCGTACGTTACACCGACATCACGGTAATGAATCCGATGACGTTCGTACCTCCAGCGACCTAAGGAGTCGAAAAGCCGGGTGCCATGCCCACTGCCCGCCAGTGGGCATGTCTTTCGTGGAGACGGGAAACTCATGAATCACCATCTCGACGGCTTATGGCCTCCAATCCATGACGACCTCGAATTATTCCGCACTATGTGCAAAATCACGGATAATGCGCAGTAATTCGTTCCCCTCCGGCGACCGGCAATCGCAACAAGTCGTTGCGGTTCAATGGTCTGCGTCTTCGCAAGGCTTGCCGTGTTGCTCGAATTATTGCGCATCACTGAGTCTTCCCGCGCGATAAATGGTACCGAGAAAAAGGTCGGCCTACTGTTGGTCATCATCTTCCGGCAACTCCGGCAATTCCCAACCGGTCGGATCGGCCCATGACGGAACCCGCGGGGTAATGGTTTTATTTTGGCGTCGAGCATGACGATCGGCTTGCCACTCGATCAGCCAAGCCGCGGCGCGCCAGTTGGTTTTGCCGGCCCGCGAAATTCTGCGCAGCGCGCGGGTCTGACAGTGCAGCACGGCCGCGTTGATGGCGGCGGCGATTGCCGGGTCGCGCTTCGCGGCAATCCGCACCGTCGATCGGCCGACTCCGACCAGCCGCGCGGCCTTGCCGCGCGTACAACCGACACGCAACAGCCCCAAGAATTGCTGCTGTACCGACTGGTCGAACTTCACGGGCCGTCCGACTGACTTGCGAGACGCGGATTGGCGAGCGTCTGCTTGGCTAGCGGCAGTTTGGGAAACTGCGGATTGACGAGTTGCTGTTTTCGACTCTGGCATGGGCGATCCTCCGAACTGTTTGCACGGAAAATTATCACCCTGCTTCTTACCACAGGT
>JAYTAU010000351.1:0-9991 GCA_043737375.1 Planctomycetia bacterium | reverse complement strand
CGGCAAACCGGCTGTCGCCAAAACTTACCGGACGCAAGCCGATCGAAAAGCTGCAATGACTAAATCCGAATGACGAATGACCGATAGGATCAATCGTTGACTAGCGAGCGTCCGTTATTCATGCCCACTCAGGGCAGTGGGCATGGCACCCCAAATCGTTCGAATATCTACGTCGTCTGTTGCCAAGCGTCAGTCGCGACCACTGGTCGCGGCTTTACAGTTGATCGCCTTGTTGTTGAAGTTCATTCGTAATTCGTCCTTCGTAATTTGTAATTACTTCCTCGCTCGCTTGTGACGCAGCGGCAGCCAATGTCCGTTGTCTTGGCTGCTGGCCACACACTGTTGGATGAAGTACATCCCCTCGACACCGTCGTTGACGTTCGGATAAACCGTGTTCACACGTTCGACCGGCTTGCCTTCGGCGCGCTCGATCATGGCGTCGTACGCGGCGCGATAGACGTTGGCAAACGCCTCGAAAAACGCCTCCGGGTGGCCGCTCGGCAAGCGGCAGGCGGCCTTACCGGAGGCGTTCATATGCTCGGCGTTCGGGTCGCGAGTATAGATGGCGTGCGGCAAGCCGTTGCGACGATAGATCATCTCGTTAGGTTTCTCTTGCTGCCAAACGAGCGAACCCTTGGTCCCATCAATTTCGATCGACAGATCGTTCTCGCGGCCGTGGCTGATTTGCGAGGCGGTGACCGTGCCCAGCGCGCCGTTTTCGTAACGAATCGCGGCGACACCATAATCGTCCAGCTTGCGGCCCTCGACAAATGTCTTGAGCAAACAGCTCACGCTCTCGGGCAGCAGGCCGGTCATGTACCGGCCCAGGTTGTAGGCGTGCGTGGCGATGTCGCCAAACGCGCCGGCCGCGCCGCTCTTGGTCGGGTCGGTTCGCCAGGCGGCTTGCTTTTGGTTGCTCTCTTCGAGCTTGGTGCGCAGCCAGCCTTGAATGTACGACGATCGCACGGCATTAATCTCGCCCAGCTCGCCGCCCAGAATCATCTCGCGCGCTTGGCGGATCAGTGGGTAGCCCGTGTAGTTGTGCGAGACGGCGAACACGACGCCGGATTTATCGACGGCGTCGGCCAGTTGCTCGGCCTGCGCCAAGTCGAAGGTCATCGGCTTGTCGCAAATCACGTTGAAGCCGGCGGCGACGGCGGCTTTTGCAATTTCGAAGTGCGTATGGTTAGGCGTGGCGATCGATGCGAAGTCGATCCGTTGATCGGCGGACAGGGCTTTCTCTTTGTCGAACAACTCTTGATACGAAGTGTATGCGCGGGCGGGCGGAATGTCGTAGTCGCCGGCCGAGGCTTTCGATCGTTCGGCATCGCTCGACAGCGCGCCGGCGACCAGTGCGGCACGGTTATCGAGCACTGCCGCCGTGGCATGCACGCGGCCGATGAACGAGCCTTGCCCGCCGCCGACCAGGGCCATGCGAAGTTTACGATTGAGCGATCCGTTGGTGGGCATGAGAGTGTGGGGTTAGGGGAGAAAAGGAAGTGGGATGTAGGAAGTGGGAAATAGGATGGTGAGTGTGTTTCGGCTATTTTTAGCAAATTGGCGCGAAGTTCGGAAGCAGCGCGACGGGGTGCGATGTTGGAGGGTCTGCGAGCCGGAAGCGCCGGCGCCCGGAGGCTTGAGGCTCGGGACTGGAGGCTCGGGACTGGGGATGGGGATTAAAAAACCATCGCAGACTTTACGATGTCACGCTTTCGCCGTTCCGTTCATTCCCCATTCCGATTTCCCCATTCAATCTGGCGATGTTATATTGAACCGACCAATACAGGTTTGCTACGGTCAGTTACCGACCGCACTTTCGCACGGAGAAGAGTTCGTATGGCGACAACATTTCAAAACAATCGCGGCGTATGGATGGTAATCGGGATTCTGATCGGGCTGGTTGCCGGGGCGCTTGTCCCCAACACCCCTTTGCACGCGTCGGCCAGCATTGGTCAAGAAAGTTTCGCATTGTGTACCGGCGAAGTCGATACCGGCTTGGAAGGGGTGTACACGCTGGATTACCTGACGGGCGAACTGACCGGTTATGTCATCAATACGAGCACCCGCAAATTTACGACAGCCTATAAGCACAACGTGCTGAAGGATTTCGGTCCCGAGGCGAAGAATCCCAAATTTCTGATGGTCACCGGCGCGGCGAATCTGCCGCAAGGGCGACAGCCGGTCGGTGTCGGGCGAGCTTTGATCTACATCGCCGAACTGAGCAGCGGCAAAGTGGCTGCTTACGGAGTGCCTTGGAATACCGGACGTGCCACCGCGCCGGGAACTGCGACCCTGAACTTTGTGCCGTTAGACGCGGGCTCGTTTCGCACGTTGGCAATTCGTCCGCAGTGAGGGCTGAAGTGCGAAGTACGGAGTGGGAAGCGCAGAGTTGTCAGTAGACGGTTGCCAGTGGTCCGTGGTCAGTCGGAAGTTTTCAGTTTTCAGTGTTCAGTGGGAAGCGAGTGGCGGTCCTTAGGCAACTCTCATCTCACGCTTTCCGATTTCACGCTTTTGATTTCGCTCCCGTGTCGAGAGCGGCTAATTCCCCATTCCCCACTCCCCACTCCGCATTCCCCAATTCTCCCGGTGACCATCACGCTTAACGGTCAAGATCGCCAAGTCTCTCCCCAGACCACGGTCGCCGCGCTCGTCGAATCGTTGGAGATGGTCTCGCGGCATGTGGCCGTCGAGGTCAATCTGGAATTGGTGCCCCGCGCGCGACACGCCGATCATCGACTTTCCGACGGCGATTCCGTCGAGATCGTCACGCTGGTCGGCGGCGGCTGATGAGTGGGGTGAGGGGCGAGCAGTGGGCAGCGAGGGATGAGCGGAGAGGGGTGGGCAGCGAGCAGCGAGGGGCGAGCGGAGAGTATCATAGACTGCACGGCGACACATCGTCGCTGCACCAAAAACTCGACTTGATGCCGTTTCTATGCCTGAAATTTTCACGAATCCATCGACTAACCCTTCGATAGTGCCCACAGCCAGTAGATTGGACAACGGTCGATCATCGGTCCTGTCCGACTCGACGGCGAGCTTTCTTTCGACAATACCCTCCGACCCGCTGCGAATCGGCACACACACGTTGGCGAGCCGCTTGATCGTCGGCACCGGTAAGTATGCCACGTACGATCTGATGCGCGAGTCGCTCGAACTCTCCGGCGCCGACTGCATTACCGTGGCAATCCGTCGTGAGCGGCTGATCGACTCGCAGGGGAACAATCTGCTCGACTTCATCGACACACGGCGCTACACGCTGCTGCCCAACACGGCGGGCTGTTTCACGGCCGACGATGCGGTGCGCGTGGCGCGATTGGGACGCGAAATTTTGTTGGGCTTGGAAAACCCCGGCGCCGATTGGGTCAAGCTGGAAGTCCTCGCCGATAAGAAGACGCTGTTGCCCGACCCCGTGGCGACACTCGCGGCGACCGAGCGACTAGTCGCCGACGGCTTTCAAGTGCTCTGCTATACCAGCGACGATCCCATAATGGCCCGGCGGCTGAAGGAAGCCGGCGCGGCCAGCGTAATGCCGGCCGGCAGCCCGATCGGCTCGGGCCAAGGCATTCTTAACCCCAACAACATTCGGATTTGTTTGGAGTATCTGAAAGAGGGCGATTCCGACTATCCGGTGATCGTCGACGCGGGCGTGGGCACGGCGAGTGACGTGACGCAAGCGATGGAGTTGGGCGTGGACGGCGTACTGCTCAACACGGGCATCGCCCACGCGGGCGATCCGCTGCGCATGGCCCAGGCGATGAAGCTGGCCCTGATCTCCGGTCGCCTAGCGTACTTAAGTGGTCGCATACCAAAGCGGCTGTATGCCACGGCCAGCAGCCCAGAGCAAGGGGTGATAACGCAGCAGCCGGGCGAGTGAGGCCGGGGGCTGGGGGCTTGGCGAGCGGGAGATGTGAGTCCGCAAACTTAAAATCCCATGCCGCCGGATTTCCTCATCGCTTCGTAAATTACCGAACCGAACAACACGATTGCGCCGATCACCAGTAAGAGAAAGAAACCAATCACCAAGGCCACTGCCGCGATTGCCTTGCCGGTCGATGTTTCGTGAGCGCGGGCTAGCCCGATGCAGTTCAACACCAAGTTCCAAACTGTCGCAATCAGGCCTCCGGCAAATGGAATCAATTGTGCATAGACGGTGGTGCCCGAGGCATAGACCGCTACGCGAAAGGTAGTCTCATAACCGCGATTGGCTCCGCCGACGATCATCAATGCCAGGTGAAGTATCCCGGCCGAGATGAACGAACCGATCACTAAGCCAAAAATCGCACCTACGAGACTAAATATTATCGTCCCCAGCAGACCCATTGTGCCGAAACCGGGAACTCGCGGACCGCCCACGTCGGCGTAGAGAAACTCCTGATAAATCGCTCCCACAATACTTGCGATCACGAATCCGATAGCGCTATAGATTAGCGGTTTTCCGAACCCGCCCAAAGTTCGCATCGTGCTGAACATCAATGTCGGCTGCTGCGCAATGAGCTTGAGTGTTTCGATGTACGTTGCCGACGACGAGCGTTGTTCCCACGGCGGACCGGTGCGATCGCCGGTGTCTCCATATTCGGACATGCCCGAACTGACGTTGACGGTCTGCGGGGCAGAAAACGGATTTTGCGATGCCCCCGCAGGCGGCGCACCAAATGGATTTGCCGACGGCGCATTGAACGGCGATGTCGATTGAGCCATCATCGGTTGCGGATCACTCGCTCCCCCGACCGTCGGCACGCGTAAAATGGCCGCACACTGCGGGCACTTGGCCTGCTTGCCGGCGCTGTCGTCCGGGGTTCGCAACAACTTATCGCACTGGGGGCAGCGAAAATCGATAGACATAAAGTGGGCTTCCTACAATGTGCGAGTCGAATTGAACGGGCTCTAGGGCAACCCTGCTTTGGTAGGATAACATAGCAGCGCGTTGAATTCCTAGATGGCTGCTCAAAAGCGTGAAAGCGTGAAATCGGAAAGCGTGAGATGAGAGTTGCCGAAGGACCGCCACTCGCTTCCCTCTGAACACTGAAAACTGAACACTTCCGACTGACCACGGACCACTAACAACAGGGTGCTGACGCACCCTGACGCGCCAAATGACATTGACCCCCGCCGACATCTTAGGCCCAACCGGCCGCATCGCCGCTCGGCTGCAAAATTACGAGCGGCGCGACGAGCAACTGGCTATGTCCGAGGCGGTCGGTCGGGCGATGAACGAAGGTCGGCACCTCGTCGTCGAGGCCGGTACCGGTGTCGGCAAGAGTTTCGCGTATCTTGTGCCGGCCATCCTGGCGACCGCCGGCAAAGACCCGACCGGACGAACCAGTTCGGCCCAACGCGCGAAAAACGACAACCCTTTTGCCGACGATGACGAAGAGCCGCCCTCGCGTCGCGTCGTCATCAGTACCCACACCATCAGCTTGCAGGAACAGCTGATGCAAAAAGACATTCCGCTGTTGCGATCGGTGTTGCCCGACGAGTTTTCCGCCGTGCTAGTCAAGGGGCGCAGCAACTATGTCAGCTTACGCCGCGCACAGAATGCACTGGCACGATCGGGCAGTTTGTTCCATGACCAGCTTGAGTTCAAACAGCTAGGCGAACTTTCAAATTGGTCGAAGCATACCACTGAAGGCTCGTTGGCCGACTTGCCCTATCGACCGCTGCCGCAAGTTTGGGACGAAGTTCATAGCGACAGCGGCAACTGCATGGGCCGCAACTGCCCGACTTACAAAAACTGTTGGTACTATGCGGCTCGGCGGCGAGTCGCGCATGCGCAAATTCTGATCGTCAATCATGCGCTGTATTTCAGCGATTTGGCGTTGCGTCGCAGCGGTGCCAGTATTCTGCCCAATCACGATATCGTGATCTTCGATGAAGCACATACGGTCGAAGCGGTCGCCGGCGATCACTTGGGCCTGGGCGTATCGAGCGGGCAAATCGAGTATGTGCTCAACAAGCTGTACAACGACCGCACCAATCGCGGTTTGCTAGTTGCCTACCCACATGCCGAAGGACAGCAAGTTGTTCAGGATGTGCGCTTTCGGATGGACGAGTTCTTCGACGGCTTGGACGTTTGGCTGGCGAGTCGCCCCAACAAGAACGGCCGCGTTTCGCAGCCTGAGATTATCGAGAATCAGCTTAGCCCATCGCTGATCAAACTGGCCAAACTGGTCAAGGCTCGCGGCGAAGGATTGAAAGACGACGAGCGACAAGACTTTATCGCGGCCGGCGAGCGGCTACGATCGATCGCCGACGAGATCGAGGCCTGGCTCAAGCAAACCATGCTCGGTGCGGTGTATTGGATCGAGCGCTCGTTCACGCGGCGCGGCCGGGCGAAGCTGTCGCTCGCCGCGTCGCCCGTCGATATCGGCCCGATGCTGCGCGAGCTGTTGTTCGATAAAGTTCCGACCGTTGTGATGACCAGTGCCACGCTGTCGGTCGGCAAGAGCGGTTCGTTCGATTTTTTCAAATCGCGGATCGGCCTGACTCAAACGAACACCCTGCGCATGGGTAGTCCGTTCGATTACCAAAAACAGGCGCAGTTGATCATGCTCGACGGGATGCCCGACCCTGGCGACAAGGCCGCCTACGATCGGGCCTGCAATGCGATGATTCGCCGGTACGTGATGCGCAGCGAAGGCCGGGCGTTTGTGCTGTTCACGAGTTACGACATGCTGCGCCGCGCGGCCGAAGCGTTGACCTCGTGGTTGGCGCAAAACGACTTGGCGTTGTTCTCGCAGGCCGACGGCACGCCGCGCACGCAGATGGTCGAAAAATTCAAGAGCACGCCGCGCGCGGTGCTATTCGGCACCGACAGTTTTTGGCAAGGGGTCGACGTGCCCGGCGATGCGCTGCAAAACGTGATTATCACCAAGCTGCCGTTCAGCGTGCCCGATCAACCGCTGCTCGAAGCGCGGCTCGAAGCGATCAAATCCCGCGGCGGCAATCCGTTTAGCGAGTATCAGTTGCCCGAGGCGGTACTGAAGCTTAAGCAAGGTTTCGGCCGGTTGATTCGAGCCAAGACCGACCGCGGCATGGTGGTGATCCTCGATCCGCGGATTCGAACCAAGCCGTATGGGCGAACGTTTTTGGAATCGCTGCCCGACTGCAAGCGGGTGGTGGAGAAATTCGAAGAGCGGGGGCAGGGATCGGGGGTCAGGGATTAGGGAGTGTGAAATAGCAAATTAGAAGTCTGAATCGGAATTGGTAAATCAACTGGCTGCCAAACACAATCGACACATTTGCTCCCCGACCCCCGACTCCTAATCTCCGACCCCTTTGCTCGCATTGACCACTCGCAATCGCCCACTTAAAGTGTAGGTCTCAATCGTCATTGCTTCTCATCCCGTTTCGGGTCATCCGGTCCTGCGTCCGCCCATGCTTGCCAAGCGAGTCATTCCGTGCCTCGATGTCGATCGCGGGCGCGTGGTCAAAGGGACCAATTTTTTGAACTTGCGCGACGCCGGCGATCCGGTGGCCGTGGCTTCGCGGTATGAAGCCGAAGGAGCCGACGAGCTGGTGTTTCTCGATATTACGGCTAGCCACGAGGGGCGCGAGATCATGCTCGACGTCGTTCGTCGTACGGCTGAAGTCATCTTCATGCCGCTGACGGTCGGCGGCGGCATTCGCACGCTCGACGATATTCGCGCCCTGCTGAACGCCGGCACCGACAAGGTTTCGATCAACTCGGCCGCGCCGACCAACCCCGACTTTGTGCGGCAAGCGGCCCGTAAGTTCGGCAGCCAGTGCATCGTGGTCAACATCGATCCCAAACGCGTGATGCGCGACGGTCGCGAAGTTTGGGAAGTTCATATCAACGGCGGTCGTAAGCCCACCGGGCTCGAAGCGGTGGCCTGGGCGCGCGAGGTCGAGCGACTGGGTGCCGGCGAAATCGTGCTAACCAGCATGGATGCCGACGGAACCAAGATGGGGTACGATTTGGAGATGACCCGCGCAGTGAGTGAAGCGGTGTCGATTCCCGTGGTGGCCAGCGGAGGAGCAGGAAATGCCGGTCACTTGGCCGATGCCATTACGCTGGGCAAGGCCGACGCGGCACTGGCGGCCGGCATATTTCATTTCGGGCAATGTACGATTCACGAGGTTAAACAACTGATGCGCGAGCGAGGCATCGCGGTGCGGGAGCGGGCAGCGAGGGATGAGCAGTGAGGGATGAGGGATGAGGGATGAGCAGTGAGGCTTGGGATTTGAGGCTTGAGGCTAGAGAATTCGAGTCCCTAGCCTCTAGCCCCAAGCCTCAATGACAAGAGCTACGACTCCGAAAGACCAACTACTACACACGACGTTCTACGGAACTGAGCAACACCATGGCCATCATCGACGAAGAAGTTACGCGGTTCGTCAAAAAGAAAGAGTACGAAATCGACAAGCTGTTTCGGGCGACCGTCAAGCTCGAAGCGAGCGATTTGCACCTGAAGGTCGGCAAGCCCCCTTATGTTCGTATCAAAGGCTCGCTGCGGCCGATGAATCGCGAGCCGATCGGCGACGAAGAGATGTGTCGACTGATCTTCGAGATGTTCGACGAACGGCGACGGAACATTTTTGACGACACCGGCGGTTGCGACTTCGCGCACGTCGTCGATGTCGACGGCGTCTCTTGGCGGTATCGCGTTAATGTCTTGCAACAGCTCGGCCACCCCGGCATGGTCGCGCGGCGAGTCAATAATTTCATTCCCGACTTCGCCGGTCTGAATCTGCCGCCGATCGTCGAAGAGCTTTGCAAGTTCGACCAAGGCATGGTGCTGTTGGCGGGAGTCACCGGCTCGGGCAAGAGCACCACGATCGCATGCATGTTGAACTACATCAATCAGAACTACCGCAAACACATACTCACGCTGGAAGACCCGATCGAGTTCACGTTTACCGAAGACAAGTGTCTGATCAATCAGCGCGAGATCGGTACCGATGTGAAGAACTTCGAAATCGGCATGAAGCACGCCGTTCGCGAAGACCCCGACGTGATGCTGGTCGGCGAAATGCGCGATCAAGAAACGTTTATGACGGCCATTCATGCGGCGGAAACCGGGCACTTGGTCTTCGGAACCATTCACGCCAGCAGCGCACCGACCACTATCGGGCGTATTTTGGACTTGTTTCCGTCCGACATGCATTCTGCGTTGCGCAGCGCGATTGCCTTTAACATGAAGGCCATCGTCGCTCAAAAGCTGCTGCCCGGTCTCAAGCAAGGTCGCGTGCCGACCGTCGAGATCATGACGTTCAACGCCACGGCGCGAAAGCTGTTGCTGGAACAACGGGACGAGAAGCTGGGCGACCTAATCAAAATGTCGTCGAAAGACGGCATGCAAGATTTCACCATGAGCTTGAAAGACCTGGTCGACCGGGGGTTGATCGATCGTCAAGTGGCGTTCGAAGTTGCTCCGAATGTCGAGGCGCTTAAAATGGCTCTCAAAGGTATCGCCGTTTCGCAACCAGGAATTCTTTGATGCTGCGCAGTTTGATCTTGCTTTTGACCGTCGTCTTGTTGGGGACGATCGATGCGGAACGCGTGTTGGCGCAAACGGCAGCCGCTGCGCCGTCGACGACCAACACATCATCGGCAAACGACGCCGCTTGGCCGAAGACGGACGACGTTTTTACACGCGGGCCCGGCGGATATCTCAGTACCTTCAAAATCCTGCTGGCTTGGTTGATCTTCGTGCTGTGGGTCAAAACCACGGATTGGGCCAGTCAAGATTGCGCGCGTTGCAGGTTGAATTACTCGCTTTGGAACCCAATCCTTGTCTTTTCGTTCGTACTGATATTTGTGCTGCACTGGCTAATTCCTTGGTTTTGGCTGAGCTTTTTGTTGCTATTGATCGGTTGGATTGCGCCGTTCGCCACGTATGTCGCCGAGCGCAATAAAAACCTACCGCCCCATCAAAAGGTCTTCACGCCCAACCACCTCAAGCATGTTTGGGCAGACATTGCCGCCAAAGTCGGCTTGAAGGTCGATACGGAAGATAAAACCGCCGCCGAT
>JAYTAU010000350.1:0-4071 GCA_043737375.1 Planctomycetia bacterium | reverse complement strand
CAACAGCAGCATGCCCAACTCTTGCGCCAGGGTTGCCAGTTTGCTCGTGCCGGTCGGATCAGGGTTGGCGTACCAAGCGGGCAGCAAGCCGGTCGATTCGGCGATGATCAACAGCGCCGCGCTCGATTGCACTTTGAAGACAATTGCAAAGCCGGGCCCCTGCGCGGGTGCTAGCAGCGTGTCCGTCGCTAGCGGGTTAGGCGTCAGCGGTACAGGCGTTCCGACCGCGACTTGTATGGGGCGATCAAAAGTTCGGGTCAGCGCCGGCGCGAGTTCGCCCAACGAAGCTGTCGCTTGCGCGACGATGGCAGCGGCGATTTCGGGACCGAACTTGGCCATGCGTGGGCGTGTCTTTGTTGTAGGTCAGTCTCTCCGAGACTGACAAAGAATCGGTTAACGTCTTAAATATCGACACCCTTGACCGCAAACTTTGCCCAATCGCTGTATTCTGGCTGAGCGGATTTAACGCTATTCGCTTGGGCGTGACAGCATATAATTGAAGGCGAGCGCTGAATGACGGAAGTCCGAATGACCAGTCAAACGCACGTCGAATGACGAACTTCAATTGTCGAAGGAAATACAAAAAGTCAAAGTACGAAATATAAGCAGGCAAGCTAAGTCGCCAGCGCGAGTCAGCTAATTGCTTCTCATCTCACGCTTTCCGATTTCACGCTTTCCGATTTTTGATTGAGATTGCTCGATTCCCTCGGCGCGCGACGCCGAGGCTCTGCAAACGCGACCCATTCCCCATTCCCCATTCCGACTTCCCCATTCCTCCATGCTCACCCTCGCTTCGCCCCACTTCGAACTCAAGCCCTACAAGTCGCTCGGCAACGACGAGCTGACCGCGCGCATTGCGGCGGTCCGTACCGAACTGGGATCTCGTCTGTTGATCTTGGGGCATCACTATCAGCAAGACGAAGTTATCGCCCTGTCCGACTTGCAAGGCGATAGCTACCAGCTTAGCCAGATGGCGGCCAACAGCAGCGACTGTCGCAGCATCGCGTTTTGTGGTGTGCATTTCATGGCCGAGACCGCCGATATCTTGGCCAACCGGCCCGACAAACTGGCCGAGCGCAACGGCGAGCGCGTGACCGTGGTCTTGCCCGACATTGCCGCCGGGTGCTCGATGGCCGACATGGCTGCCATCGATCAGGTCGAAAACTGCTGGGCCGAGTTGGGCGACTTGATCGATACTAACGACGTCACGCCGGTCACGTACATCAACTCGGCCGCCAACTTGAAGGCGTTCTGCGGTCGTCATGGCGGCATTGTCTGCACGTCGAGCAACGCCGCGGCCGTGCTGCAATGGGCATTCAAACGCACCAAGCGCGTGCTGTTTTTCCCCGACCAACATTTGGGTCGCAACACGGCCAAGGCGATGGGCATTCCACTCGATCAAATGTGCGTGTGGAACCCGCATCAGTCCGAGCTAGGCGGCAACTCGCCCGAGCAAATCGAACGCAGTAAGGTGTTGTTATGGCGCGGGCACTGCAGCGTGCATGCGATGTTCACGCCGGCCCACGTCGATCTGTTTCGCGCAAAGTTTAAGGGCATTCAGGTGCTGGTCCATCCGGAATGCCCGATGGAAGTGGTCGACAAGTCCGACATGCGAGGCAGCACCAGCAAGATCATCAAGACGGTCGAAGACTCGCCGCCGGGAACGAAGTGGGCGATCGGCACCGAGCTGCACTTGGTCAACCGCCTGAAGCAGTTGCACCCCGACAAGGAAATTCATTTTCTCTCGCCCGTGGTTTGCATGTGCGCGACGATGTATCGGATTGATCTTGCGCACTTATGTTGGAGCCTGGAGAACTTGGCCGCCGGCACGCCGGTGAATGTGATCCGTGTCGATGAGCAAACGAGCCACTATTCGCTGGTGGCACTAGAGCGGATGCTGATGGTGAAGTAGGACGGAGTTTATTCCGTTCGCAGTTCGGATAGCTAATGGGTTCGAATCCAAAGCGTGAGATGAGGGTTGCGATAGAACGCGGACTTGCTTTGGCGTGCGGCGGCCGCTAACCCTAACTGCGCAAAAAAACAGCCGGCGAATCGAGCGCCGGCTGAGTGGTGAATTGGTTTCGCGACCAGTACTATGCCTTCCTCCGGCGAACGGCCAACAAGCCGATCGCGCCTAATCCGCAGATACCCAGCACGACCGACGCCGGTTCAGGCACCGGCGTGATGCCGACGATCTGAATTCCGTGAACGCCAACGTTGTTACTACCCTTAGTCTGCGTATAGGTGAACGTCGGCCCGGTTACCCCTTCGAATAGCAAGTACTCCGAATTGTCGGTTGCCGTGGCGAACGAGACCGTGTCCGTGGCACGGGTATACGTGTTATCGAAAGGGTTGGTGTTGGTCGAGAAGAAGTAAGTCGTGCTGCCGATGTTGCCCGAACCCGTGCGGTCGTTGCCATCGGAACCGACGTAGACATACACATCGTACGGGGTTGTTGAAACAATTCCCGAGATGGTAATCGTGCCGGGGGTACCATCGGTCTCGTCGATGTAACCATTGGTCAGAATCTGATCGCCGCTGGGCGCGCCTGTGTTGTCATGTGCAGTGTAGTTGTTGTTGAATGTGGCGACGGTAACAGCGGCCGTACTCAGGGTGCCGTCACCGAAGTTCAGTGTGGAAAGAATGCCATTCGTACCGGTGTAGTTGTTCCAGTTCGTCTGCGGAACCACACCCGCCGTATCCGTCGTTGCCATCGAGCGGATATCGTCACCGTCGCCGCCTGGCCCGCCGGCATTGTCGCCCACAAAGTTGATGCCGATCGACGCGCCCTGCGCGGTAGCAACCATGAGAGCCGGCGCAAATCCAAAAACCGCAACTGCAATTGTTACGGTTAAACGTCCCTTCAACAAAGTTTTCATCAATCGCATGGTGTGCATCCCGGTATGAAAGCAAGGTTCTACAAATGAAGCGACCCGTTAAATGGACGCTCAACGGCATCGGCCGACAACAGCCCGATGCCTCCTAATTTAGTTGGAGCGTACAAGCACCGCAACGGATTTGCTGAGCAAAAACTAAAAAACAGCCGGCGCTGAAATTGATAACAAACAGCCATTCGCAGGTGGTCCCACTCGGAATCCACGGCAAATTCGCTCGGTTTTCGACGACCGGCTAGCGTATCAACAGCCCCTCGGGCGGTTCCATCTGCCGCTGAATTTCTTTTTGGTCGTTCGTTCCCCAGCGCGTGCGCCGCCATTTGCCGTCCTTTTGCTCCCAAAAGTACACCGCACCGTCGTTCGTATCGTGCAGCCAAGGACGATTGTCTTCGTCCCATGTGGCCGACACGGGCTTCGCTCCCTCAAACACGTCCGCCGGGTCCTGATGGGTTTTCTGTGTCTCGGGATCGAGAATGCTGACGCGCCGAAGTGGCGACGCAGACTTATCGCTATCGTCAAGCGTTACGTTCAGAACAAACCGACCGTTTGGCGACGGCAACGGTGCGAGCGATGACGCTTTCTGGCCGCAACCGGCGAGCGACGCGACCGCAACGACAACAAGCAACCCGATTGTATTTGATACATTCGATTGCCAACTGAAGCTCCATTTTTCGATCATTGATCGTGCGGCTCCATCCTTGGTTGATTTGTAATTGGTCCGCTAGTCGTCAAGGCTTTCAAGGTAAAGTTCGATCGCATCTTTGATATTTACGGCCGCTTCCGTGAGCATCTTGCCTTGAAAAACACAACCGGGCAACGACGGCACGGTTGCGACGTAGATCCCATCTTCATCCCGTTCAATGAGTATTCGATACTTTATGAGAAGCTCCTATCAATGACTGGCCCCGACCGTACTACAAACGTTGAGTTTCCGCGCAAGTATGCGACGATTTTACTCCGTTCATCTTCAGCACCGAAGAGTCACCCGGGCCGATGGCCCAGGCTGTGGCTAAATCGCCCCCTTGGGGCTGAATGCAGTTGTGTCCCAATTTGTTTCCAGCTTCAATTACTTTGGTTGCGGCTGGCCCCGACCGTGTTCCAATTATAGCTTCGTCGATCTAACCGTAATCATTATTCCGCATCCCCCGCTGTTCACCCCCCTCATCCCAACTGCCTT
>JAYTAU010000349.1:0-10014 GCA_043737375.1 Planctomycetia bacterium | reverse complement strand
TGCCGCGGCAATCTTATCTGCTAGGGAGACCTGATCGCGAAAGTCTTCCAAGTAAATCAGCTTGGTCTTGAGTTCGAGCTTCAGCTTCTCCATGAACTTGCGGCTCGTCAACACATGTTGAATGCCGCATTGATCGATGCAGCTTTGCATGACCTCGGGCGAGACGGTGTAGTTCAAGTTGACCGTGACACGTTGCAGGAGCGGTAGCGCCGCGTTGACCAGTGCAGCGCCGGCCGAAGGCGGAAGCAGTACGCCAACGAATTTTTCATCGGCAGCCAGCGTACGACTGAGTACTCGCCGCAGAATCAAGGTTCGCAGCAGCAGATCGTTGCCGGTCAGTTCGGTTCCCATCGAGTCGGCGACTTTAAGTCGTTTTCCAGCCCGGCGTGCAGCGCGCAAAAACATGCGAGGCAAGATCATCGGCGCGTGGCCGGTCGCGGCTGTCATAGCGTGTTTGCTCCCCCGAGTGCAGAATTGCTGAAATCGCGCAATAGAAACGTTGCCGCAATTAAAGCCGGTTTGGGGGCCGCGAGCAATGCGGCTTGTTCAGCCGTAGACGTCTGCTCTCTCCGAGTGGGAGAAGGCGATGTTTGTTTACATCAGTCCAGGGATCGGCTCGTGGCGACTGATCATTTTCACCACGTCGCTGGGAACATCGCGCGTGACGCGCATTTCGCCCATGTCGAACAGTGTGTGCATGATCGTGGCCATCAACTGCGGCGGGCCTTGTGGATCGGCTGCCGGACGCGAGGCGGTGCGATCGGACTCGCCGATCACTTGCCCCATGTTCAATCCGCCGCCTGCAAACAGTAGCGGAGTCAACTCGCCGTAATGGTCGCGACCGCCCCCCTTGTTGATCCTCGGCGTGCGGCCCATTTCGCCGGTGACGACCAGCAGCACCTTATCGCTCAGCCCACGCTCTTCCAAATCTTGAATGAATGCCGCGACTGCATGATCAACCTGGTGACCAAGCGGTTTGATACCCGAAATACCGGGCAGACTGTTATTATTGCCGTGCATGTCCCAGCCCGCGTCGGAGACGGTGACAAAGCCGCAACCGGCTTCGATCAATCGTCGTGCCAGCAGCATTTGCTTTCCGAGTAGGTTCGACGAGCGGTACATGTCGTTATAGCGATGCACTTCGGCCATATTGACCAGTCGGCTAGTGTCGTATCGCTCAATAGTGCGTCGGTCTTCCTTCGACAGATCGAAAGCCTCGGCCACGCCGCGCGTGATGACGTCGAACGCCTGTTGTTGAAAGCGGTCGACGACAGCCAGTTGACCACCCGTTTCGGCCGATCGTCGTAGTGAATCGAGCGAGGCGAGTAAACCTCGCCGGTTATCGAGCCGTTCGCGGGGAATCTGCAACTCCATGCTTTGCTTAAGTTGACCGCCGCCGGCGGAATTAAATGCCGTATAAGAAGGCCCCAAATCGCCGGACGAAGTGAGCGTCGGCAATGCGCCGGTCTCAAAATTGTTCTTTAATTTTAGTCCCGGTTCGATCGACTCGGGCAACACCAGTGTGTTGCGCGGCATGCCGGTCACCGGGTGATTGGTGCCGGCAACCCGAGAGTAAATCGAGCCCATGGCGGCTTTCATGGCGTTACCGCCGCTGGCCACTTGATTGTAGCTATGCTCTGAATTGCCCGAGGCATACGAACGCACCACGGTCAGCTTATGAGCCAAGGCGGCCAGTTTGGGGAAGGTGCCGCCAAATGTGACCCCTGGAAGCGACGTGGCCAGCTCGCCCGTGGTGCTGCGAATTTCGACCGGGGCGGACATTTTGGGATCGAACAGCTCGATATGCGACGGGCCGCCGTGCAAGAACAACAACACCACCGATTTGCCGGACAACAGAGGCTTTCCTCCGGTTGCAGCGGCAGCTTGGGTTGCCAATAGCGACGATAACGAAAGTCCACCGAGCCCAAGGGCCGTTCCGCCAAATCCCAAACTGCCGATTTGCAAGAACTGCCTGCGCGAAACACCCTGACAATTTCGCTGCTGAGTGTGATCGCCGAGCGTGAGCATGGTTTCGATCCTCGTCGCGATGCTATCGTGGCCGATGTAGCGAGCCTCTAAAACCACAGAATTGGCTGTGCCGTATGCTACCTATGAATGACCGTTGATGCGAATAGGTTACTGACGCACGGCATAAGCCAATTTTTAGCTCCGCGCAGCAAAAAACGGCGGAAACTTCCGCCGTCTGTTTGCGCATTTCAGATTGTAATGGCGTGCTTCGCGAGCAAATCGTTAGTCGCGCGGGCGGACCACACCCGTCAGGCCGCTGTAATCGCGCCGGTCGTCACCATGCCACAAGGGCATGCCCTGCTCAATGCGTTGGGCCAGGATGTCGATCTTCTCGCGCGAACCGGCCGGAGCATCGGTGGCCTGGAAGTCGTCGCCCGCATGCGGCGCAAAATCCTCGTCATGGCCATACTTCAAAATCGTTTCGAAAACATTGCGAACTTGACGCATCAAATCAATTCTCCTCATCCAGATAGTTGCCCAACGACCGGCTGTAAATAAACAGCACACCAGGGAGGTCATTCCTGGATTTAGAACGACCATCAATTTTCAGGAGGCTACAAGCACGGCCTTCGATGAAATGACACCCAACAACATGACTGAATAACACGAAGGAAACGCCACAAGTCGGCTGCGGTGGGCACGCAGGCAACGACTAGGTAGGATGGCGTTCCCAGCCAGTCCTCAGTTCCAGTAAGCTACCCATTATTGATAGAAAACTTCATTTGTCAAGTTTTTGAGCGGAAATCGTTCAACAAAAATGTGGGTTTTTTGCGGTCATTTGCTAGCATAACCGGAATATTGCCTCATCATTGACGACAATTCAACGATCCTAAGGTTCACCACGTGGCTTGGATTCAACGCACGATTCAATTATCTCAGCGCACGCGCGGCTTTCACCTCGTCTCGCGCGAAGTGATCGAGGCGTTGCCCGAGCTGCGCGAAATCCAAGTCGGATTACTGCATGTGTTTATTCAGCACACCTCGGCTTCGCTTGCCATCAACGAAAATGCCGACCCCGATGTGCCGGTCGATTTAGAATCGTCGCTCGACGCAATCGCGCCGGAAGACTTCCCCTACCGCCACACGGTCGAAGGGCCGGACGACATGCCGGCCCACGTCAAGGCGGTGTTGATCGGCAGTTCGGTTAGCATTCCGATTCATGCGGGGCAACTTTGTTTGGGCACGTGGCAGGGAATCTATTTATGTGAACACCGCGACCAAGGGGGTCGTCGCAAGCTGGTGCTGACGGTGCAAGGCGAGAGATGTGCTAGGGATCGGGGAGTGAGGGATCGGTAGTTGGGCTAGAGTCTCAAGTCCCAAGCGTCCAGCCTCTAGCCTCAGTGGGTTTGAAGCTGTCATAGTTTGTAGTACTTGATGGGTGCCTCGCGATGTGCTTTACCGCGAAGCGGTTAAATAGCATAGCCCCAGGTCGCGCAGCGCGCCCGGGGTAGTCTGTTACCCAGGGTGCGTTGCGCGACCCTGGGCTATGAGATGAAACCCCGCTGGGGTAGCAAATCAGGGGCGTTACCGAATGACTGCTTTACACCCCAGTCTCAAGCCTCCAGCCTCACATCTCCAGCCTCACATCTCTAGCCTCCAGTCTCAAGCCTCCAGTCTCAAGCCTTACTCGTCCTCGAGCCAAGTCATCGGCCCAGGCTTCTAGCAACGTCGATTGATTGGCGTTACGGTCGATATGCACCAGCGCTTCGAGACTGCGATCGGTCCGCGCAGTCGCCAGTTCGGCGTCGAGCTGCCCGTTGCGAATGGCGGCAGCGACCTGATGTTCTAATTCGATGTCGTCACTCGTCGTCAGTCCGGCCAGTTGCCGCAGTAGCTGCCGATAAAACGCGATCACAAAGCCCAACATCAATCGGGCTCGCGCGCGGCGCGGCGGCGCTTCTTTACCGGCCGCCTCGACAAAGGCGACAACCGATTGAGCCAGCGATATGCTATTCAGTCGGCGACGCACCAGTTGATTGAACAACTCGCCGCGAAATGTCCACAATTCAGGGTCCGACAGCTCGACCGCGCGCGTCAAGCTCCCTTCGCAAAACGCGCTCATCCGCTGGGCTTCGACCGGGTCTGCAATCAGTTGCTTTTGCACCAACAACTCAGCGACAGTCCGTTGATCCAACGGGCGAAAGCGAACCATTTGTGCGCGCGAGCGAATGGTCGCCAATTGTTTATCCGGCGTGGTGCCGATGAGAATCAGCACCGATCGCGGCGGCGGTTCTTCGAGCGTTTTGAGCAGGCAATTGGCCACAGCCGGATTCGTCAAAAAGTCGGCGTCGTCGATGATCGCGATCTTGCGCCCTCCCATAAACGGCTTCAGCGAAATATCGTAGCATAGCCCTTCGCGCATTCGTTTTTCTTCTTTGCCTAGAATTAACTCAATCGGAATGCTGCTTTTCCCTTGCGGCAGACCGATGATGTGCAAATCTGGGTGATTACCCGCATCGACCTGCACGCACGACGGACAAACGCCGCACGGATCGAGAAGAGCTTCGTCGCGACGCTCGCACAACAGCGACTTGGACAGCGCGATGGCAAACGCGCGTTTACCAATTCCCTCGGGCCCGACGAACAGAAACGTGCTGGCCAAGCGATTGCGCGAAAGTGCGGTGCGAAACTTCGCCACCACGTCGTCATGTCCCAGAATACCTTGCCACATAAGTTGCTCGTTAATCGTTACTCGTTGAAGAAGTTAGCCGCAAATTAACGCGAATGAACGCAAATTGGACAAGTGCCGATTCGGGTTCATTTTCATTCGCGTACATTCGCGGCTTCATCCCCTGAATTTTTTAACAGTGCTGCTTCCGCGTACTGCACTATCTCGCGATGCACTTCGTCGATCGAGCGTCCTGCATCGACGATCACCACGCGGTCGGGTCGTCGCCGGGCTTCCGCCAAAAAACCTTCTCGCAGTCGTGTTCGAAAGTCGTCTCCCTGTTGTTCCATACGATCCAGCTCGCGCTGCATCCGCGACTGAGCCACTTCGGGACTAACATCCAAGACAAACGTGATCCGCGGTTCCAGCCCGCCGGTTGCCACGCGGCCGATCTGCCATAGTTCTTCCACCGGCAAGCCGCCCGCATGTCCCTGATAAACGACATTGGCTAAGAGGTAGCGATCCGACACAACGACCAGACCTTTGGCGAGCGCCGGGGCAATAACCTCGTCGACCAATTGCGCTCGCGCGGCCATGTACAACAGCATCTCCGATCGTCGCACGATGTTCAGATCATGCCGATCGAGCAGCAGCGCGCGAACCGCCTCGCCCAGCGGTGTGCTACCGGGATCGCGACATCGAGTCACCATATGGCCCCGTTCGCCTAGCCAGCGACAGAACAGTTCGACTTGGGTCGACTTGCCGCCCCCGTCTACGCCATCGAAGCTAAAAAACAGCGGTGCAGGGAGGTCCGATTCGGCGGAGGAGTTCATCGGTCAGACACATCTTACGTAGCGGCTTTAGTATTTCGCTAGCATAACATAGCCGCTGCGGAGCTGAAACCGAGCGATGATCGCAACCAGAGAGGGTGGCTCTCCAAGACTATCCTTGTCGGCAGCCCGAACAGTGGCTTGCTATTTACCTGTCGATCGGCAAACTTCGTCTAGGAAACTCTTGGTGCTTCTGCTAAAGTCCCGCCGCTTTTCACGCGACGCCATGTTCTTGGCAGGTCGCTACGATTGGAATACATCACATCTTTACGGGCGCATCCTGTATGAATCGATTTGGCATTATCGCTCTGATGGCCGGAGCACTGTTTGCAGCCGATTGCCGTGTTACCCGCGCCGCGCAACCTTGGCAGACGCTGTTGCCCTTCAAAAAGATCGACGCCGATCCGAAAAAGGACTACAAGGTAGCCGAATCCAACGGGCCTTGGATGATTCTGGCCACGGTTTTTCGTGGACCGGATGCCGAAGACAAAGCCCATCAACTGGTGCTGGAATTGCGTAAAAAACATCGTTTGCAAGCCTATCAACACACCAAGGTTTTCGACTATAGCCAAGAGAAGCAGGTTCGCGGCGTCAGAAGCGACGGCACTCCGCAGACGATGCGGAATTGGCAGGACCAAGCAGTCAAAGAGTGTGCTGTGTTGGTCGGAAACTTCAGCGCCATCGACGACCCTTCGGCAGCCGAGACGCTCAAAAAAATCAAAACGCTCGATGTGGAGACGCTCAAATCGCCCGAAGCCAAATCCAGCCAGGCCATGTCGGAGGTGCGTAACGCCATGTTGGCGAAGCGCAAAAAAGGGCCGATGGGAAGCGCATTCGTGGCGACCAACCCACTGTTGCCGCCCGAGTATTTCAACGCGCGCGGCATGGACAAGCTAGTGCTGGAGATGAACAAAGAGGTGGCCCACAGCTTGCTCGAATGTCACGGTAAATACACGCTAAAAGTCGCCACGTTTACCGGCAGCGCCGTCATCGACCAGCGAAAAGTCAAAGAGGTGATGCAAGGGGGCAAGCTTCGCACCCGATTGCAAGAAGCCGCCGAGAAAGCGCACTTGCTGACCGAGGAACTGCGTGCCCGCGGCTACGAGGCTTATGAGTTTCACAACCGCGACATGAGTATCGTCACGATCGGAAGTTTCGAGTCGCCCGACATGCCCGGGTCGAACGGTCAATCAGTGCCGAATCCCGAAATCGAAAAATTAAAACGCGACTTTGGATTGAATGTCTCGACGAACACCGTCGCGGCAGTTTCAAAAGTGGCGCTGCCGATCCACGGGGAAATCAAGCACGTGCAAGAACGATTCACAAAAACTAAAATTCAGCTCGATCTGAATCCTGTCGTGATGCAAGTTCCCAAGCGTTCGATTAGCAGTAGTTATCAGCGGCAGTAAGACCTACTTTACTGCTCGAACACGATCAGCTCGTCGAACGTGATAGTGCCAGTTTCGACCACCAGCCGAAACTGATCGCGATGCCCGCTCCGCGTGCCCTCGAAGCTCGCAACCGGAAGGCGAGATAATTCCCCTGATAATTCTCCCGACGAAGTACCAGGCGACTGCCGCGTCGTAACCAGCACGACCGTGGCCGTACGGTTGGGTGTCTGGCAGGCGGCTAGTAATTGATCAGTAGTGCCGGCATGATGCGCGGGAAGTTCGGCCAAAGTGGCTTGCAGATCGCGGCCCAACGCCGCCGATGCGCCGGCCGCGATCGTTTGCGGATTCTGTTCGGTATCGAAGTACGCCAGTGTCAGTTGACATCCACCTTGCCGGCAGATGTGATTGACCAACGTGGCCGCGAAGCTGACCGCTTGTTCGACCCGCATGCGATCCTGCGGGGCGGGATCGTTCGGTTGCCAAAGGTCGATCAACAAAATTAGGTCTTGATTGCGATTTTGTTCGAACTGTCGGATCATCAGCGTGCCGCGTCGGGCACTCGTTCGCCAATGGATGTGACGGCGACTATCGCCGCTCCGCCAGTCGCGCAGCCCATAGAAATCGCCTTGCACGGTCCCTTGCCGACGCTGCCGCACTTCGCCATGCGATGTGCTATCGTAGAGCAAGTGCCAGCGTCGAGTCAGTCGGCCTAACCGGGGTAGCACCAACAGTCGATCGAAAGTCGATTCACGTCGCGCAGATCGCAGCAAACCCAACGGGTACGACGTTTGTATTTTAAGCGGTCCGAGCCGGTAGAGACCGCGCGTGGGGAATATCAGATGCGATGCGGCGACCGCGGGCTGTGTGGGTCTCAAATCCCCAAACCAGGCCGTGGCGATGCTCGTTGAGGCACCGCCAGTTGCCAGATCGATGCCGTCAATGATTCCAATCGCACAACCACGCAATGAGCTGAAGGCACGATACTGGATCGTGGCAGGCTGACCGGCGACGACGGTTTGCGGCAAGACGCGTTCGATGCGCACCGCTCGGATCATGCGCCGCGCGATGCGCCAATTGAAGACGAGCGGGCCAAGCATCATGCCGGCCAAAACCAGCATCAGATTGATCTCGCGCAGCACTGCTCCGGTAAACACGAATGCGAGCACGAAGAGGTAGTAAAATCCCTCGCGCGTGATGGCGGTAGTTTGGGCTCGACCGCGTAAGAATGACGAAGCACGAAATCCGAATGGCCCAAGAGGAACTGCATTGTCGTTCTGAATTTTGATTTCCGATTTGCCCATGCCGATATTCGCTTTCACGGCGTTGCGACGTCGTCCACCAGTCGCTGCACCAACGTTTCAACCTGTTGTCGAGGGTTATCGTACCCGTGCGATTTGGCGATTACACGATGCGCCAGCACCGGAACGGCCAGTCGTTTAATGTCGTCGGGCACCACGAAGTCGCGCCCTTCGACTAAGGCGAGCGACTGTCCGGCGCGATACAGCGCCAACGTGGCCCGGGTGCTGGCGCCGAACAGCAGTTCGGCACATTGCCGGGTACTATGGACGATATCGAGCAAGTACTCTTGAATGCTAGAGTCGACGGCGACCCCGCGCACCGATTCTTGCAAGGCGAGCACTTGATGGCTGTCGATCACCGGTCGCAACGCATCGATCGGTTCGCCGGCGCGATGGCTGTTCATCACCTGTAACTCGTCGTCGCGATCGGGGTAGCCGACCGAAATCCTCATCAAGAATCGATCGAGCTGGCTCTCGGGCAGCGGATACGTGCCTTCGAACTCAAAGGGATTCTGCGTGGCAATGACCATGAACGGTCGGGGGAGCGCGTGGGTATGTCCGTCGACCGAGACTTGACGATCGCCCATTGCTTCGAGCAAGGCGCTTTGGGTGCGCGGCGTGGTGCGATTGATTTCATCGGCCAGAACCACATTGGCGAAGATCGGCCCGCGGGCATAAACAAACTCGCCGGTTTTGGCCTGAAACACGCTGCTGCCGGTAATGTCACTGGGAAGCAGATCGGGCGTAAACTGAATGCGGGTGAACTCGCCGGCGACACTTTTGGCCAAGGCCCGGCCGAGCAGTGTCTTGCCGACGCCGGGCACATCTTCGACCAACAGATGCTCGCCGGCCAGCAATGTGACCACGCAAAGGCGAACGGCTAGCGGCTTGCCCAGCACAACCTGGGCGATGTTCGCTTCGAGTTCCGACACCAGGGTTTGAGTTTCTGTCGCCATGCGATCGGGGCTGGGTCCGCGTTGGTAGATGGGCAGTGAATGACGGGACGCGGAGCCGACGCGAGAGCACTTGGCGGGTAACGGCAATATCGACCATTCATGGTACTCGGCCCGCTGGGCGAAGGTCCACCCCTGGGATTGTTGTTTATCCATAGTTCGTGGTGAGTGATTAGTTGTCCGGGGTAGAACTTCGCTCGTACTCGGCGCTTTCTAATTCCGCACTCCAGTGTTCCAAATCTCCGTCCCCGATTCCTGACCCAGAGACGCGCACTTTTCACCGTTACTTTCCATCCGCCAGGCATTTATCCATCTTGGCAGCCTGAAAAGCATCTGGTAGTGTACCGCGACATGGCTGAACCGAATTTTGGTTCGCGGTGCCGGCCATGACATAGTGATCGCAGGGAGTGGTTACGTCCGTCGCAATCGCGACACAATTCGTTAGTAGCGCATTCACGCATCTGCCGGTGTGGCGCGGTTCAAGTACGAACTGCCGGGCAGATTTGGCCGACATGGAAGGAGGCCTTCTATGAGTATTTCGTCGAAGCAGCAACTTCGTGTGCATATTCGCTGGATGATTCGTCGCGACATGGCCGATGCGTTGGCCATCGAGGACAGCAGTTTCGAGTTTCCGTGGAGCGAAGAGGATTTTGTTCGCTGCCTGCGTCAACGCAATTGCATCGGCATGGTCGCCGAGCATGACGACCAGACGGTCGGCTTCATGATTTACGAGCTACATAAAACCCGACTGCATGTGCTGAATTTTGCGGTCTCGCGCGAGTATCGCCGGTTGGGCGTCGGCGCGCAGATGTTGAATAAGTTGGTCAGCAAACTGTCGCATCAGCGTCGCAGCCGAATTTTGCTCGAAGTCCGCGAGACCAATTTACCGGCCCAAATATTCTTTCG
>JAYTAU010000348.1:0-1532 GCA_043737375.1 Planctomycetia bacterium | reverse complement strand
GAAAGCACCAGGGCTGCTCGGTCGGATTGCCGTCGGGGTTTTGACCGCCTGGCGCTCCCATGCCGTACTCGTTAATGTACAGTCCGGGCCGATTGTCGTAGTCGAACACCACGCCGTCGAGGCTTTCGACCATCTTGCGGCCTTTGGCCAGATAGCCGTTCATCGTGAAGTTGTCGTCGCCCGATTTCGCCAAGCGGTTGTTGGCGACCAGAATGTTTTCTTCGGCATTGACGTTGATGGCCGCATGATGCCGTGCGGTGAATCGCTGCCAAGGATGCTGACCGATCTTGGCGTCGGGAATATTTTTGTCGGCGACGGCCGCGTTGCGAACGATGCAGCCGTATACAAGTTTGTTTTTTCCGCAGCTGTGATCTTCGTTGGAGAGGAAGCGAATATGCCCGCGGTTAATGTCGATGTTAATGACGCCGACATTCGACGCGGTGGGCGTTTCGAGATAGATGCCTTTGAACGCGGTGTCGATCGGCGTGCCGTCGCCATCGAGCTTGGGCGAGTACTTGGGGAATTCGAATTTGGTGCCCAGCGCGAAGGCGTCATCCTTAGCGGCTTTGGAACCCGTCGGAGCATCGCCGCGCAGAATAATGCCGTCTTTGAGTTTGATCGAGTAGTTGAACTTGTACGTGCCGGCTGGAAAGTAAATTACGCCGCCGCCTTGCTTGGCGAGTTGCGCCTGTGCCGCGGCGAGTTGAGCATCGGCACTGTCGGCCTTGAAGTGAGCGATCGAGACGACGGGGGTCAATTTTAAACCATCGACCCAAGCGATCTTATATTCACCCATCGGATTGAGGAGCGGCACTTCGTCTTCTTCCGCCCAAACCGTTGAACTGTCAACCAGAAAGAGAGCCAGGATCGCGGCCAACAGGACCGACAGCTTCTTGCTAAGATGTTTAATGAAATTCCGAGGGCTACTGCGAAGCATGATAGGTCCACCGATGATTTAATGAGTTTAGTTAGCTGGCCGCGAATTAACGCAAATATTGAATACTACCGATACGCGTTCATCCGCGTTGATTCGCGGCCATTTCCAATCGGTTGCATTCTAATTCGCCGCTCCAAGCATTTGAAGGGTTTTTGAGTTTGTTGCCAGACCAGAAGTCACAGCCCGTCAGCCCCCAACGAATCGCCGTGATTGGCGGCGGCATGGCTGGACTCGCTGCTGCTTATCGATTGCTCGAACTTGACCCGACCGCGCGGGTCACGCTATTTGAAGCCAGCGATCGACTCGGAGGCGTGCTGCAAACCGAACAACGCGATGGCTGGTTAATCGAACGCAGCGCCGATAGCTTCATCACGAACATGCCGGCGGCAATCGACCTTTGCCGCCGCATCGGGCTCGATGACGAATTGATCGGCACCGATAGGCGCTTTCGCCGCGCGTTAGTGGTGCGCGCGGGCAAGCTGCATCCGGTACCTGCCGGGTTTGTGCTGATGACACCGGGTCCGATCTGGCCCATTCTCAATTCGCCGCTATTGAGCCTGCGCGGAAAACTGCGCGTGATCGCCGAGCGCTGGGT
>JAYTAU010000347.1:0-1532 GCA_043737375.1 Planctomycetia bacterium | reverse complement strand
CTAAATCAAGCGCGGCGATCTTGGCCGCAAATCCGTCGAGATCGACTAGCGGATCGGCTTCGGTCCAATCGTGAATGCGAACGCCAAGTTGTTTTTGCACGGCGGCAATTTCGTCGTACACCTCACCGTATTGCAGGTTGATGAAGCGTGTGCCGGGCGTTTGCAGCAAGGGGAGCCATTGATCGAGTGTGGTCGAGCGCTTGCGGCGTTCGTGCGGTATTCCGCCCGCTTGCCACGAGATGCCGATCTTCAGCCCGCGGCCCAACGCGGCGTATCGTTCGCGCCATTCGGTGACCAGCTCCTCGTTCGGCATCAGATAGCGCGCGCGACAAGGAAAGCTCGACCAACTGTTGCGAAAATACCGAGGCAAGTCGCCGGCCGGCACTTGATAATCGACTGTGTCGCGCACGACCAGCGGCTTTAGATCTTTGCGACGTGAGTAACCGTTAATTTGTACTTGCGGAAACGATCGCTTGAATAACGGCTCGAGCCGCGGTTCGCAGGCGACGATGCAATGCCGGGCTTGTGCAATCAGGTCGGGCAAGCACGACGCAAACAACACCTCGTCGCCGATCCCTTGCTCGGCATGAACCAAGATCGACTTGCCGGCAAGCGGCTCGCCTTGCCACAGCGGCTGAGGGTATTCGTCGATGACGACCTCGCCCGACGCTTTGCGCCAATCGTATGCTTTCCAACCGGTTTCGAATTCGCCTTGCAACAAATGGCAGAGCGATTTGTTCCAATGCGCCTTGGCCCAGGCGGGCTTGATTTGCAGTGCCGCGTCGAATGCCGCAATGGCTTGTGCTGAATCGCCCAACGCCAATAACACGTTGCCCAGATCGTATTGAGCCACTGCGCAGCGCGCGTCGAGCTCGACGGCTCGTATAAACCAAGGGAGCGCCTGCTGCGGATCGCCCAGACGATCGAACAGGGCACCGATGTTGACCATCGCTTCTTGATGGGTCGGTTGCAGTTCGGCCGTGCGTTGGAAGTGTCGCAGGGCGGCTGCCGGGTCATCGGCTCGATTGAATGCCACGGCCAGCGCAAAGTGATACTGCGGCTCATCGTCGTTTGCCAGCACGGCCTGCTTGAGCAGCTCGATGGCAAAATTCAGGCGACCTTGGGCCAGGCCGACCGATGCCAGCCGATGGAGGGCCGCCGCATCGCGCGGATTGTCGCCAAGCAACCGGCGTGCGTCGGCCTCGCTAGCATTTAAGTCGCCGTGCATGATCTGTTGGGCCGCCGTGGCCCGCGCATCCTGCGCAGTTTGCATCCGTGATCTCGCCGAATCGAGAAAAATGATTGGCGCGGCGATAACGCCGCAACGTCGTCATTTATTAGTTTCGGCTGTTAAGCTTTGCGACGTGGGGAAATTTTGCGGGCTGCGCTATGCCGCGGGGAAAATTTCACCACGAAGACGCGGTGAATCGAATGGGGAAGTGGGGAATGAAAAGGAATTGGTTCACCGACCGACACGAGCGACTGTCTCACACGATTTCATTCCCCATTCCACATTCGCCTTTCCCCATTTC
>JAYTAU010000346.1:0-4080 GCA_043737375.1 Planctomycetia bacterium | reverse complement strand
ACTTAACGTCGCCCGCCAGTGCTTTGCGGGCGACGTTAAGTTAGGGCTTCTAAATCATTTCACGACCGATCGGATACAATATTCGTATGAAACTTTATCCGTTGGCCATCGTACTGCTGGCGCTTTCGTTGGGGTGCGCGGCTTTTGCCGAGCCGCCTGAATCGACCGGCGTTTCGCCCGGGGGGTCCGCTCCGCCCCGGCTCGGCATCGCCAACGACCTTCCAGACAACATCTTGAACGACGACTTGCTTGCTGCACCGCCGGCACGACTTCAAGAACCAGCCAAGCCCGACATCAAGCAATCGGCCGCTTCGGCCGCGCTGCTCAAGCTGGCATCCGACAAGTTTGCCGGCAAGCAGCTTTGGACCGATGAGCTGTTGTTCCATGACTTTCGCATTCAACGCAATGCGATCGATGATACGTGCTGCCTGATCGACGGCCAGGACCAGCGGATTACCGTCGGCGATTTTGCCGCTTGCCAAGTCAAGCTTTCCGAAATCAAACGCGATCGCAAGCTGCCTGGCATGCAGGGCAAAGTCGTGCTGGTGCTGCATGGCCTCGGCCGCACGCGCAATTCGAGTGTAGCGATGGCCAAGTATCTCGAAAAGAAAGGACGCATGACCGCGATGACGTTCGGTTACGCCAGCACGCGCGACGACATCGCCACGCAAGCCAAAAGCTTGGCGCGCGTGATCGAGAACCTGGACGGTGTGACCGAGATCAATTTCGTCGCACACAGCCTGGGCAACCTCGTCATTCGTCATTATCTGGCCGACCATACCGACCCGGCGCTCGGGCTGAAGCCCGACCCACGAATCAAACGTATCGTGATGGTCGCCGCGCCCAACAACGGCGCGCTGATGGCCGAACTGTTTCTACGCAATCGATTGTCCGAAGCAGTCATCGGCGAACCGGGGCAAGCGCTGGCCCGCGGTTGGGAAGATCTGCACAAGCACTTGGCGATTCCGGAATGCGAGTTCGGCGTGATTGCCGGCGGCCGCAACAACGAGCAGGGCTATAATCCGCTATTGCCCGGCGACGACGATCTGGTGGTTTCGGTCGAAGAAGTGCGCTTGGCGGGTGCCCGAGATTTCCTGCTAGTTTCGGGGGTGCATGCACGAATGATGGAGAATGTCGCGGTGCAAGAAGCGGCGCTGCGATTTCTCAAACGGGGCTACTTTGTCAGCGAAAAGCGCCGGCAGCCGATTGAGAAATGAGTGGCGGGTGACCAAGAGGCACAAAATGAACGATTCCAATCATGAACTTGTGTCTGGATACATCTCGATAGTTTCACGGAGTTTCCCCCTATTGTTTATTGATTGGTATTTTAAGTCTGAGGACAAGCCGTGGCGATCATGCTTACACGATGCTCTCTTCGAGCCAGTGACGGATGAGACCAGAGATCTTAAGTCTGATGAAGTGCGCCGGGCGGTCGTCAGTTGTGCCGAGAAACATGACGAGCTGATGCGATTAATCGAGGCGGACGCCAGGGAATTGATTGATCGAGTGGCCGATGAAGTAATGGATGAAACACAAGATTCAACCTAGAAGGGCGACGCGAAGATTTTACTCGCGCTAAGGCGCAAAGAAGAAGCAGCTCTGGCCGGGAATAAACGCGAATCAACCAATTTCCTGTTTGCGTTCATTCCCGTTCATTCGCGGCTTTTTATCCTCCCCTCTTTTCTTCGCGCCTCTGCGCCTTTGCGCGAGATTCCCTTTTTACGTTGAGCGGCAATAACGGCATGACTGAGCAGGGTTTGAAAGACAATCAAACGCACGAACGCGGGCGGCTCGCCGGGATCGACTATGGCACCGTGCGAATCGGCGTGGCGATGACCGACTACGAGCAGCGGATGGCCTCGCCTTACGAGAACTACACCCGCCGCGGCGCACAGGCCGACGCGCGATATTTCGAACAACTGGCCGAGCAAGAGCAGGTCGTGCGATTTGTCGTCGGCTTGCCGGTGCATTTATCCGGCAATGAAAGCGTGAAGTCGATCGAAGCGCGCAAGTTTGGTAAGTGGCTCGGCGAACTGACAGGGCGGCCGATCGTGTACTTCGACGAGCGGTACACATCGGCCGATGCGGAAGAGCTGCTGCTGGCCGCCGATTACAGCCGCAAGCAGCGCAAAGCGCGGCTGGATAAATTGGCGGCGCAATTGATGCTGAGCGCATACTTGCAATCGACCACGCGCGGCGACGCACCAACGTCGATGCACGAGGGCTAAAGTTCACCACGGAGACGCGGAGACACAGAGCAAAAGAGAATACAATTTAGCCGCGAATGGATACGAATGAACGCGAATCAGGCAGTTGTATCGCGAAACACACAAATGACATGAATCGCAGAGAATATTCAACTTTCAGTTCAAATAATTTCGGTACCTGTTTGAAATGCTACTCAATATGCCAGCCATCGCATTATAAAATCCATTCCTGTTCATTCTCCGTGCCTCCGCGTCTCTGTGGTGAAATACCTTCATGAAGCTCGTTGTCGGATGCGGATATTTAGGTCAACGCGCAGCGCGGCTCTGGCGCGACGCGAATGAGGTCGTGTTTGTGGTCACGCGGTCGGGCATCCGCGCGGAAGCATTGCTGCGCAACGGCTATTACCCGCTCGTCGCCGACGTGACTGAACCGGCCACGCTCGCACGACTTTCAACCATGATCCAGCACGTTGATACCGTGTTGTATGCCGTCGGCTTCGATCGCGCGGCCGGTCCGGCCATGCACGATGTCTACGTCGAGGGACTGAAGCACGTGCTCGCTGCGCTGCCCGCATCGACGCGCCGGATCATCTATATCAGCTCGACGGGAGTCTACGCACAGAACGACGGCAGTTGGATCGACGAACAATCACCGTGCGAGCCGACGCGTGAAGGGGGCCGAGTTTGCTTGGAGGCCGAACAGGTTTTATCGCAACATCCGCACGGGCAACGCGCGATCGTTTTGCGACTGGCAGGTATCTATGGACCGGGCCGCATTCCGCGCAGCGCAGACCTACTGGCCGGCAATCCGGTGACTGCTTCGCCCGATGGGTATTTGAATCTGATCCATGTCGACGATGCCGCGCGAATTATATTGGCGATCGAGCAGCAAGCCGTGCCACCGACGACGTATTTAGTGTCAGACGGTCAACCGGTATTGCGGCGCGAGTATTACCAAGCTCTGGCGCAGTTATTGAACGCTCCGGAGCCGATTTTTGCGCCGTCGGAAAGTTCAGATTTTAGTGCTCGTCGCGGTAATACGGACAAGCGAGCAAGTAACGCTAAGTTGCGCGGCGAAGTGCAATTCGAATTTGCGTACCCGAGTTACCGCGAGGGTTTGGCGGCGATTGTGCGCGATTCCAGCTAAGCCGCAAGCGCGGGACGGCGTTTGGGCAAGCTAAATCGCTAGCGCGGCTCATCGATTTACTTCAGCGCGACAAACAATCGCTGTTCATTCCCCTTTCCCCACTCCCCATTCACAGCTCATCCCCCGCTGCTCGCTGCACATCCCTCACCCTTGTCGGAGTGCGGCCGGCCTTTTACAATCCCTGTGGCTCGCGATCGAATGCCATATCGCCATCGATCGAAAACTTTTCAGTCAAGGAAATCCCCATGTTAGAGCGGAAGCCGATTTTTCCGCACGTGATCGAAATGAACCATCAGGCCGGCCAACGGCTCGGCTGCAACGTGTACCTGGTTTACGAAGGCTCGGAATGGGTTCTGATCGATGTCGGCTTCACCGAGGCCGTCGATGAAATCGTCGACCTGATTCGTCAGATGGACTTTCCCCTGTCGAGCTGCAAGGGGGTGATCGCCACGCACGCCGATGTGGATCACATTCAGGGTCTGGCCAAGATCAAGCAAATTCTCAAGGCCCCCGTCTTCGGTCATCCGCTGGCCGCCGACTCGTTGGCGATCGGCGATAAACTCAAAACCTTTGCCGTCGTCGAAGCCCAAAATATTCATTTGGAAATGCCGCCGGTCAAGCTCGACCGTTTGATTGACGAAGGGGGCCAAATCAAGGTCGGCTCGTTACAACTGCAAGTCTGGCATACGCCCGGGCACACCGATAGTCAATTGTCGTTCCGCTTGG
>JAYTAU010000345.1:0-10027 GCA_043737375.1 Planctomycetia bacterium | reverse complement strand
CCGGGGCGTGGGTCGCGACGTTCGCACTGCTGATCATCTGCGTTGTTTTCGCGCGCGATCGCATTGCAGCACCTTCCGCCGTCGATCTGATTAACTCCTCTGCAACTTCCGCCGCCCCGGACCCGGTGGAATGGATGGCTCGCCGTCGGCTGCCCGTCGGATTTGATACGATCCGCCGAAACTTCACTCAAGTGAAAGATACTCCGCCATTTGTGTTTAAGGAATCGACGCACGATGGTTTGGAAGTCTTGGACGGGTCTATTGAAAAGTGGGGCGCGGGTCTCAGGGTGAAAGGAACTCGGTACTTCGTAACCCGAGCGGAGTTGATGATCCCCGCTGCTCAAAACAAGACCTACGATCGCTACGGCGAAGCGTACATTCAAGCATTCCTGAAGACGTTCTGCGATGACGATGAGGCCAGGGAGTGGGTACGCGACGCCGTGCAGCATTCGACAGCGCGTCGCGACATAACTACTCGCTTCCTCGCTACCCGGATCACTGTTCGCGTTGTTCGACAAATGGGACTGATACATCTGACGGCTGAGCCTTGGCGATGGGACGATTGACGAAATTATTTTGCTTTGGCTATTGACGGGAAATTTTCAGAAGCGCATATTGTCGCACGCTGATCGAAGCGAGGCCTAATCATCCTCGCGACACTCAGCAATATCCTGGCCGGCCGACGCGGCATCAGCAAGGCCAGCGCGATCAAGCTGGCCGAATACTTCAAGCTGGATGTCTCGCTGTTTCTGACATCCCAATAGATAACTGAAAAGTGGCACTGTTACGGCACATCCGCACGGCAGGTGGTCCACTCACACAAACGGACTATCGCCGCGAAAGATGACCTCTACCTGACCGTCGTCGCCCGGGTCGAGGCGGGTCACGCTGAAGGTGCCGCTACGACCGTCGGTGCCGTCGAGCCGGTAGCTTTCCATCTTCAAAACCCCATACGGTGCGGAAAAACTCCCCCACCATTCGGCAATTTTGTTACCATGCGCGCGGACTCCGCTGAGGGTCACGGTGACATGTTCGATGACGGTTGCTCCCTGGCTGGTCACGCGGCCTTCTATATTTTCCATCGAATATTCCTAAGCATTTGATTTGCGGATTATGGCGAACAGCGAGCCTGTTAAGACAGTGAGTATAGCATTATCGCCCACGAGGTTCTCATGCCGATAACGTCGGAAACGAACCGAGAGCGAGTAAACTGAACGTTTGCTCCTCCCGCGCTACTCACCCCCTCGATCCTCCCCTTGTTCCCCCATTTTGGAATGCCACAGAGGGCGTTCCCTAACGAGACCACGATGCCTCCTCTTTGACATCGATGCCCCAGACAATTACTGTAATTTAGTGTGGGCTCGCGTCGTCACCTCTGCCCCGAGAGCGGAATATCCTGTGAATCTTACCAATCTCTTTTTGCGTGTGGCCCTATTGGGGGCCGAATGGGTGATGTGGGTACTCGTGGTGCTGAGCCTAATCAGCGTAGCGATCATCGTCGAGCGCTTCATCTATTTTGCCATTCGCCGTGTCAATATCGAGCATCTCACCAACGAACTGACGCGATTCCTGCGCGTCGGCAGTTTGGGCGAAGCGCGTCAGTTGGTCACCCACTCGAAGTCGATCGAATGTACGGTCGTCGCAGCCGGGCTAGCGGCCTACGATCGCGGCCCGACGGCCGTGTCGGAAGCGATGCTTTCGGCAAAGGGGCGGGCAAGGCTGGGGATGGATCGATTTCTGACCGTATTGGGCACCCTGGGCAGCAACGCTCCGTTTATCGGGCTGTTGGGCACGGTGCTTGGAATTATCAAGGCGTCCCACGACATGCAACTCGCTCAGGCAGCCAAGCAAACCGCCAGCAATGCCGCGATGGCCGGTGTGTTCGAGGCACTGGTCGCCACGGCGGTCGGACTGTTCGTGGCCATTCCCGCGGTGATTGCTTACAACTATTTTCAGCGCCGCGTACGGACCAGCGTGACCCGCGCCGACTCGCTGGCGCACCTGGTGCTGTCGCTCGTGCGGCCTCTGCCGACCGGCACGACACCCGCCGCCGCGGCTCGTCCGGTGGTAAAAATTCCGCAGGAGGCGAAGTAACGCATGTCGGCTTCGACTTCGAGCTACAGCGACGACGATGACGGTTTGATTACCGACATCAACGTCACGCCCTTGGTGGATATCGTGCTGGTGGTACTGATCGTGTTCATGATCACGGTGCCCAGCATGGTGGCCATCGACCTGATGAACGAGCGCGAGATGAGCGTGGTGTTGCCGGCGGCCAGCGAGGCCAAGCCGATCACGTCGCGACCGACCGAACTGTTTGTCAACGTCGACGCGACGGGTCGCTACGTCGTCGCCGGCGAAACCAAAACCGAGAACGAGTTGCTTCAACTGCTACAACAAGCTCAGGCCGACAACCCGGGCCGCGCTGCCGTCGTCATTCGCGCCGACAAACGCACGGTTTGGCAGTATGTGATGAACGTGATGAATGCCTGTAATAAGGCCAACATTCGCGACTATCGCGTGACTGCGGCCGAGTGAGGCAAAGTTGGAAGTGCGGAGTGGGGAGTTTGAAGTGCGGAGTGAAAAGGGCGGGCCGTTGGCCGCGCCGCTATGCATCACGCAGTCATCCGCGCAGTGTGCTGGGCCGGCTGCGATTAATACATCCAACTCCTCGGCATCATCTTTTTTTCCCTGACCCCCGACTCCTGATCCCCGACTCCTGATCCCCGATCCCTCACTCTAGTAGCGGCGGGCCGAATCGCTCTCGACGACCACCGTGCTGCCCGACGATTGCCATTGCGCGGGCATATAGCCGTTCGAGACCCAACGGGGCGAGTAGCTGCCATGCACCGGATCGAAATTCGCCGTGGGCCGCGAGTTCGAAAAGCCGAACCACTTCATCGCCGCAATCCGATTTTGACGCTGCGCGGTTCGCATTTCGGCCTGGGCACGGACACTATTGCGCGGGTCTTCGTACCGACGCAATTGCTGCTCATAAAACCACATATCGGGCGTGGCAGCGACTTCGCCGGCCGAGATCATGCTGACCGTATGCGGACGTTTTACCGTTAATGGCTCAACCGGTTCTTGGGCAGTAGCGATGCCGGCAAACCACCATTGCAGGGCCAAGCATTGCACGACGATCACGCTGTGTGCCAACCGTTTCATGTCTCAACTCCGAAGTGTGCCGAAGGTTCGCTGATTACGCGACGATGGACCGATAGCGAGCGGTCGGTTCTAACCCGGCCCTGCTTTCATCCGATAAAATTTCTCGTTGCGTCTCTTAGAATCGCATCGGCCTTTGCGGGCTTGGGAATTTAGCGCGATTTTGTGCAACTTGACGATCGACGCGATAGAGCCGCGCCAAGGTCGTGCGATGCTAGCGTGATTTTCACACTGCTAGCTTTCTGGAAACACGTTGCATAGCCAAGCCGTGTGCGCAGCAGAATTGGCCGCGAATGAATACGAATGAACGCGAATAGGGGCAGAGGGTTGAGATTTTAGACTGGGAATTTGGATGGCTGGCGTGCGCCCGGCTGCAAAAGAATATACCCTACGCCGCCGGCAAGAATTTGCCTTGATCGATGTACTGTTGATAGTCGCGCAGCGAATCGCTCTCGACTACCAGCACATAAATCGAGCCGTCGCGCTCGAAATAGCCGATTCGATATCCCAGCGTGGTCGATTGCGGACGCGCGGGAGCCTCGGCCGGTAGGCCGGCGCGTTCGGGCTGCTCGATGACAAACAACGTAGCCTTGGCCGTGCCCGGCATCGTCAAATCGAACGCTACGGCCGAGCGACCGACAATCTCGGTCGCATCGCGATAACCGTTGCGATGGCCCGCGATCTCGCGAGGAATTAACTGCCAATGCGCTTCGGTCAGCGAAGACCAGTTCGAAGAATCGCCGACGCGTTCGTGCCATTGATAACTGTCGGCTAGTTGGCCCTCGTCAAGAATCCGCGCGCTAGGCCAAAGCGACCACGCGCCGATGACGAGTGCCACGCCGGCCGCCAGCGCCGTGATGCTGCGAATAAATCGACGACGGTTTGTCAGGTCTGACAACGGTTGCACTTCGGGTGCAGCCGGCTCAACAGGATCGAGCAAGGGATCAACAGGATCGTGTTCGTTCAATGCTGGGGCAACGTGCTTCGTACGCAATGTTTCCGCGTGCAGCGATTCCAAGTGCAGCGTCGACAACAAGCGGTTTTCCAAACCGGCGGGGACCGATACTTGATGCATGGCGCGCGCTGTCGCACGGTCGAAGTTTTGCAATCGAAAATACAAGACACGAACACTTGGATCGCTTTGGACCTGCGCGGCGGCAGCGGCCATTTCGGGTAACGATAAGTCATCCACGCGCAGGTCGTCGCGAGCAGGCCGGCAGGCATCCAGTGCCGTCAGTAGTTCGCGATGGTTCATGGGGTCGGGCCAGTTGTCAGTTGTCAGTTGTCAGTGGCGACTGCGCCATTCGGCCATTGGTGGAAGTCGCAGGCGTTTGCGTCAGGCTAGTACGTAAGTGATTTTTTGCACGCGATAACCGGCTCATCACGGTGCCCAACGGGAGTGATAAACGCTCGGCAATCTCTTTGTAAGAGCACTCCTCGAAATAATAGCTCACCAACACCAACTTGAATTCGGCAGGCAATTCGTTGATCGCCGTTTGTATTTGTTCGGAATCGATTTGGGGATCGTCGTCGAAATCGACGGCTAATTCTTCAATATCATACGTCAGACTCGACCCGCTTAGCTCTGAGTGTTGTCGTTGCAGTTTCAAAAACGCATGTCGCAGCACGGTAAACAGCCAGCCGCGTGCCGCGCCCGGCTCACGTAGCTGATCGAGTTTGCGTAGTGCGACCAGGAACGTTTGTTGCACTAAGTCTTCCGCGTCCGAACTCGAACCGGTCAAGCGATAGGCGTACCGATACAGCAAGGTGCTATGCTCGGCGACTAACGATTGAATCGTAATCGCTGCGATTTCACAGGGTTGGGTTTCGGCAGCCTGGCTGCCATTCGATTCTGCTGCCGACATGATCTAAGTGCCCCGACAAAGGACAAGAGTCGAAACTAAGCACGAAAATTCCCTTCGATTGCTAAAAAGCGGCAAACTCATGGAATTTACATTCTTAAATAAGAACAAATATCGTGCCGATTGGGTAGTTTCGCAGGCCCAAACCGTCGTTTTCACACGCTTATATTTGCTTTGCTCAACCAGTTATTCGGATCCGTCGGAAATTCTTGACACGAAGCGACGCGATTTTAGAAATTTTTGTGAGGGGCGGGAATAATCGCGCCGGCAATTGACTCTTGCTTGGTAGATACATGGCCGGGAATGTCGCAACTTCTTGCATTATTTGCGATTCGACCAAGCCGTTTGTACCATGTTTTTGCTGCCGCAATGTCGCCCTATCGGTCGATGTGCCTCAGCGAAGTCTCTTTTTTAGGGAGTGGGATTATGAAGAAGTTCATTGCTTTGTTGATGGGCGTGGCGTTGGTTACTCCGTTCGCAGTCGGCTGCGAAAAGACCGTTGAGAAGAAGAAGGTCACGACCGAAGACGTCAAGCCGGACGGCACGAAGGTTAAGACGGTCGACGAAACCAAGACTACTCAGAACAAAGATGGCGACGGTGGTGGATCGGCGACTACGACCAACACGAAGAAGGTCGATGTCGATCGTTAAGTTAAAATTGCACGCGTTTGACCTGGACGGGAGTTTACTCCTGTCCAGGTTTTTTGCGAATAACGGTGAGAAAATTTTTTCGTGGTATCTAGGCACAAACCCTATTCATACGGTATGAACAGGGACTTACGGTTCGCAGAAGTTTCAGAAACCAGGGAGATTGATCGCATGAAGAAGTTTTTTGCTTTGATGACTATGACCGCTTTGGTCGCCCCGTTGTCGATCGGTTGCGAAAAGAAAGCCGACCCGAAGCCGGCTGTTAAGCCAGTCGATCCGGCTGTCAAGCCAGCCCCCGATGCTCCGAAGACCCCGTAATTAACTCCTCCGAGTTAATCACAAATCACAAAAAAGGACGTCCCCAACTGGGACGTCCTTTTTTCATGGGAACTGTCGAGCCCAATGGGGACAGCCGAACGGGGGGGGGGGACTGAAATAGGGAGTTCAGACCGCATCGGTCTTTGCTTCAAATTCTTTATTTCCCATTTCCATTCCCCACTCCGAATTCCCCATTGAATTCACGCTCCGTACTTCCCCATTCGACCGGCGTTCGATAGCGCCAATGTCATCAGATACTTGGCCTCGAAGATCCCAAGACCGCCGCGTAGACAATCGCGCTCGCCGAACTTTTTGGTGCCGTCGTAGCGGCAACAGTCGCTGGCCAAGAGCGTCGGCACCGGGTGCCAACTGTGGCTCTTCAAAAAGCTGGGGGTGCTGTGGTCGCCGGTGACGATCAACACCGTCGGCTGCAGCGCGTTGATCGCCGGCAAGGCCGCGTCGAGTTCTTCGATCTTTTTGACTTTCTCGGCAAAGTTGCCGTCTTCGCCGGTGCTGTCGGTGTATTTGAAGTGTATGAAAAAGAAGTCGTACTTGTCCCAGTTTTCCTGGAGTACGGCCATCTGTTCGCCCAACGTTTGGGCCTTGCCGACAATGTCCATGCCGACCAACCGCGCCAGCCCCTTGTACATGGGATACACGGCAATCGCGGCGGCTCGCAGGCCATAAACTTCTTCATACGACGGCAGCGCAGGCTTGGCCGAAAAGCCGCGGAGCGTCAACCCGTTGGCCTTTTTCTCGTTGGCCAGCAACTTGGTCGCTTGCTTGATAAATTCGGCGGCGATGTCGGCGGTTTTTTGACTCGCCGGGTTAGCGGCTCGGGGCGCGAGCGGCGGAACGCCGGTTTTTTGCGGATCGGTGTCGTGTACGTCGCCGGCCAATCCTTCACCCCGCAACACGACGACAAACCGATGTTCCTTGACCGGTTCGACGAATACCTCGATACCGGGAATTTTTACGTCGCGCATACGAACGGCCAACGGCGCGCTCTCATTGCTGGCGATGCGCCCGGCACGTCGATCGCTGATTTTGCCCTCGGCATCGAGCGTGCAAAAGTTGCCGCGAATGGCCACATCCTTCGGCCCTAGCTCGAAGCCGATGCCCGTCGCCTCGAGCGCCCCGCGGCCGATGACATATTGCAGCGGATCGTAACCGAACAGGCCCAAGTGCCCCGGCCCGCTGCCGGGTGCGATGCCCGGCTTGACGGGAATGCTGCCTCCGCAGACCCCGCGCTGGCAGAGTGCGTCGAGGTTCGGCGTTTTTGCCGTTTCGAGTTCGGTCAGTCCGCCTGGTTCGAGCGGCAAGCCGCCGAGACCGTCGGCCACGAGCATGACGATTTTCGAGTCGTTTTTGCTATTCAGTTCGCGGGTAAGCTTGTGGATATCCATCGGAAGAAATGGGGAGGTGGGAATGGGGAGTGGGGAATGAAGAATGAGCCGCGACCATGCTATGCTTAGCTGCTCTGCCGCAAGAGAGGGATTTCAAGTGCGACAAGTGCATTGTACGACCGTTCTCGTTGCGTCATGCGTACTTTGTCCTGTCCTAAGTTCCGGCACAAGGGGGTACCAACGTCGCTGGACTTTTTTTCTGGCTATCATTACCGTAACGCGAACGATGTCGCTTTGCAGCCGTTTCTTAGAAACTCTAACGACAATCATCCTCAGCGCGACGCGTCAGCGAGCAAACACTGCATCGCTTGTTGGAGATTTGCTGTCGCGTCGGGTTAAGTAAGCGCTCTTTACAATGGTTATCACGTGGTAGAACTGATTGCCGAAATCGGACAGGCGCACGAGGGGAGCCTCGGTATTGCGCACTCGTACATCGATGCCCTTGCCGGTACCGGCGTCCAGACCATTAAATTTCAGGTGCATATTGCCGAAGCGGAAAGCAGCCAGTTCGAGCCGTTCCGAGTGAAATTCAGCTACGAAGATGCCACCCGATACGACTATTGGCGGCGCATGGAATTTACTCCGGAGCAATGGGCCGGGCTGAAGCAGCATTGCGAAGACAGAGGGCTGGAATTCAGCGCTTCGCCATTTTCGCTCGCAGCGGTCGACTTGCTGGAACAGATCGGCGTCAAGAACTACAAAATCGGTTCCGGCGAAGTGGCCAATCTGTTGATGCTGGAGAAGATCGCAGCAACGGGTAAACCGATTTTGCTCTCCTCGGGCATGAGTAGCTTTGACGAACTCGATACGACGGTGGACTTTATCAAGGGTTTTGGCAATCAAGTCATACTCTTTCAATGCACGACGCAGTACCCGACGACTGCCGATAACGTAGGATTAAACGTCATCGCGCAATTGAAACAACGTTACGGAGTAAAAGTCGGCCTTTCCGATCATTCCGGCACTATTTATCCCAGCTTGGCCGCTGTGGTATTGGGAGCGGAATTGCTGGAGTTTCACGTTGCCTTCGACAAAACCATGTTTGGACCGGACGCAACTTCATCGTTGACGCTACCTCAGGTAAAGCAGTTGGTTGAAGGGGTGCATTACCTCAGCACTTCGCTGGCGAACCCGGTGGATAAAAACGATACGGAACAATACAGCCGGCTTAAATCCATGTTTGGAAAATCCCTGGCCGTCAACAAAAGCCTGTCCGCGGGACACGTAATTACCCTTGCCGATCTGGAAGCAAAAAAGCCCGCCGGGTATGGGGTCAGTGCGACTTTATATCGATCGGTGCTCGGTAAAACCGTGGCTCGGGGATTAAAGCAGTGGGACTTTTTAACCGAAGGCGATATTCAATCAGATGACCACACGTAAAGTTTGTGTAGTAATTACGGCCCGCCCTAGCTATAGCCGCATCCGAACTGCGTTAGCGGCGATTCAGGCACACCCGGCCTTGGAGCTACAGCTTGTCGTGGCCTCGTCGGCATTGCTGGAGCGTTATGGAACTGCGGTCCAATACATTGAAAAAGATGGCTTCAAAATTACTGCCAAAGTATTCAACGTATTGGAAGGTGAAAATTTAACCGCCGCCGCCAAGACCACGGGGATCGGTATTTTGGAATTGTCGACGGTGTTCGATAATCTGGAACCCGATGTGGTCGTCACCGTGGCCGACCGGTTCGAGACCATGGCGACCGCGATTTCGGCCTCATACATGAATATTCCGCTGGCACATGTGCAGGGAGGCGAAGTCACCGGCAATATTGATGAAAAAGTGCGTCACGCGATTACGAAGTTGGCCGATTTGCATCTGGTCTGCTCGCCCAAGGCCAAAGAGCGTGTGATTAAAATGGGTGAACACCCAGGCACGGTTTATTTAACCGGCTGCCCCTCGATCGATATCGCCGACGAAGTGCTGAAGGAAAAAAATCGGGCTTTCAACCCGCTGGCCAGCTACGGCGGCGTGGGCAAGAAACTTGATTTGTCCAGCGGGTATATCGTGGTCATGCAGCATCCGGTAACCACGGAATATGAGCAATCATTACTGCATATCCGTGAAACATTGTATGCGGTCAAGGAACTGAATATTCCCACGCTTTGGTTCTGGCCGAATGTCGATGCGGGTGCCGACGGCACGTCGAAGGGCATCCGCGTTTTCCGCGAAACCGAAGACGCCTCGAACTTTCACTTCTTCAAGAACATGGAGCCGAACGATTTTCTCAGGTTGCTGAAGAATTCTAAATGTTTAATAGGAAACTCGAGCGTCGGCATACGTGAATGTGCCTACCTGGGAATTCCGGTGGTGAATATCGGCAGCCGCCAAGCCGGCCGCGAGCGGGGGCACAACGTGGTGGATGTCGACTATCAGAAGGACAACATCAAGCGCGCCATACAACAACAGATTGCGACAGGCCACTATCCGCCGGACAAAATTTACGGCGACGGCACCGCGGGTAAACAGATCGCCGACGTCCTGGCAACCGCTGTACTTACTTTTGACAAAAAACTGATGTATTAGAAGCCGTTGAAAAAAGTTGGAGGTGCCGCTGCCGGCCTGTTAAGCAGTGATAATCTACGATTGTTTGAGCACTGCTTTCGCGAGCCGGCAGTGGCATCCAGCGC
>JAYTAU010000344.1:0-10031 GCA_043737375.1 Planctomycetia bacterium | reverse complement strand
CGACCAATTGCACGGTCTGGCCGACCACTTTGTAGACTTCCAGCTTGGCGTCCAAATTGCCGGCGTACTCGTCGACATCGACAACAACGCTCCACTGTTTGAGTGCCTGATTATTGCCCAAGCTGACCATGAAGCAATCGATATCCTCGGGCATCAAAAAGTTGGTCTGGTTCGTCGCGATGATGCCGTCGATGCTGCCCTGAAAGTTGTAGCCGAGTTGCGTAGCGGTTTGCGCCGTTCCGCCATGATCGTCGGCACGAAAGCTGAAGATGTTATGGCCCGCGGTCATCACGGCAATATCGTCTTGCCCGTGCCAGCCGGTTTGCCCGATCGGGTCGTTCCACCACAAGCCGCGGTCCGACTCGTACGGCCGGCCCATGATCGGCGCGGTGTCTGCGTCTCCGGTGTAATATTCTTGGATGACAGTGCCATCGAACGTGTTCCAAATGCTTTGATGTTCGAGCCCGAACGAGTGGCCGATTTCTTGGCTGGCACAATCGGCCATGCCGCGTGCGTTGTTAAACTCCTCGGTAAACACGAATACCGTGTTGACGTGTCCCGAGTGGGCGTACGACCCGGTTCGGCTGACACCGCCGGCGACATCGACTTTGTACCAATCGCTGCTGTCGCCGCCCATCGAGACCCGCAAGCCGGTGCCGGCCGTGAAGCTGCCGGGATCGACCGTGGTGACGTTGATGTTGAACGGTGCGAAGTCTTCGGCCACGATCTGCCAAATCTGGTGGATCATCTGCAGTTCGGTCGCGTTGAAATTATCGTCGCCGTCGATGCTGAAAACGGATTGTTGAATGTTCGTCCAAACCCGTTCTTCGATACCGGTATACAACTCGCCGAACTCGGCTTCGAAGTGACCGTCGAAATCCAAGTAGATGGTCACTTGCGCCCCCGGCAAGCTGCTGTAAGCCGGCACGGCGGTCATCATCTGACGGGCTTCAAGCGCTTCGATGCCATTGAGGCGGCGCGAGCTGCGGCGTGATTTGGTTTGAGAATTAGTTGGAAGGGCAAAACGATTTGCGACACGACGCAAGAACGACCGCAACATAATGACGTAGCTTCTGGGAGAGAGGCGATTTCAATTCGCCAAGCAACACTTAGTGAACTATTTCACGAAGCGGCTTCCCGCAGGAACTGTTACGGGAGAGGTGAGGAATTCGCGAGCGTCAGGGTTCTAGCTCATTCGACCAGCGACCAGCCGGGTTTATCCCGGTCGAACATTGCTCTAGTACTCACGGTTTCTTGTAGGAACCTATTGCCTGCCGCACAGAGATACTCGAGCGAAACGTCGGTGATTTTTCTACGAAAACGGCCGGGATCAACCCGGCCGCACGCTGTTTCTGATTGTCTTACGACCGTTTACAAACGCTACGCGGCAACCGCTTGTTTCCGCCGACGAGCAACGAACAACGTCATCCCAGCGGCCACAATACCCCAGGCCACGAGTGACGAAGCTTCCGGCATATGCGCGATCGTGCCAAGCTGCACGTTGTCCAGCAACATGGCATTGCCAAAACCGCCGACGTTCACGCGGATCGCGTCGAACGTGATGCCCGTGAACCCGAAATAGTTGTATCCCAAAAACGGACGCGTGCTCGTCACGGCATAAAACGATTCGACGACTTCGCCGTCGAGTAGGGCGGTAAATCGCGATATTCCCAGGTTCGTCACCATGGCAAACGCCGCTTCGGTTTGCGGGGTCGTAAACGAAATCGTGAACGGATCGCGCACTGGGTTGAAATTGCCTAGCCGGTCACCGTTGATATTCGGAAAGTTGCCCATTTGCGAGTTAAACACCAGATTCGGCGAGAATGTGACGCCCAGGCTTTCGTACTGATTAGTAATCGAATCGAATTGTACGGATGGAATCTCGTCGAAGGTAATGGTCTGCGCAGGGTTCGCCAAGCCGGAGTTGTTCCACAGCATGCCCGCCTGCGCTTGGCCAGCGGCGACGATCAGTATCGCCGCACACACCAACGCGAGTTGAATTGCCCGTTTCATCATGGGTCACCTTACGATCGTTTCTTGAAACTCACTGACCTATTTCAAACAAAATCTGCGCATCGAGCTAACGCCACTTCTCGAATAGCATATCATCCCCTAGGGTGGAAAGCTAGGTAGTTTATGCGGTAGTGCGCATTATATTTTTTTGTGATAGGTACGATAACCTGTGCTGATTGAAATCAGGCCGGCATGTGCGGTAGAATCTATCGTGCATGACTCTGTCTCCTGCATGACTCTGCGTCAACCCATCCCATCGGCGAAACAATTAGACGCAAGTACGCACTAAAGTATGGCAATATGCGGAATAAATCGCGCGAAATTTGATCGATCACCGTGACCGAAGTGCAATGCTACTTTGGGTTTACCAAGAAATGTCGCACGTATTTAGAACGGATTTATTCCGCATTTTCGGGAATTTGTGACATGTCGCGGAATAATGCCAAGCCGGCGAGCTTAAGGGGCGAATAAAAGCCTCGCGCAGAGACGCAGAGACGCAAAGAAATCAGGACGACAAACATCATTTCGTACTTTCGTACTTTCGCGATTCGCATAACCGTTGATTTGCACTTCGGACAGATCACGAAAACGCGAAAGAGCGAAATCGCGAAAGCTGGAGGGAGCGACGAAAGAAAAGCCTCGCGCAGAGGCGCAAAGGAAGGAAATTGCTTCTCGGCGTGCTAGCAGATTTGAAATCGGGACGTTATTTATCGGTCGGTCCTTAACCGCTTCGCGGTAAAGCACATCGCCAGACACGCATTCAGGATGCCGCGCCGACCTGCTGACGGCGGCGCTGACGAATCGCACCCATTGTCACGCCAAACGCCACCATGCCCCAGGCGACGATCGACGAGGCTTCGGGCACAGGCAAAATTGCGTCGGCAGCCGAGAATTTCAGATCGTCGAGGAACAGGGCCCCGGAATCAGTGTTCACAATCAATTCAATTGAATCAAAAGCGCCGATGCCTTCAAACACTACAAAATTGTTTGGAGAGGTGGTTGAAGTTGCAAGCGGCACCGATGTGGCAACCGTCGAACCACCGAGAAAAGCCGTAAAAGTGGTTGTACCGTCCTGAGTAACTATCGCAAACGAAGCCGCGCTTTGTGGAGTACTGAATGTGATGAAGAAAGGATTGACAGCGGAATCGGTGAAGTTACTCAGAAATTGGTTTGCAAGGTTGGGATAGACAACAATGTCCTCAAAAAAAATGGCCCCTGCAGAGAAGGTGACAAGGGGTGCGAAAGTACTCCCAATCGGAAAGGCGTCCATTGGATCGACATTCGGTGAATCAAAATCTATCGTTTGATCCGGATTCGTAAGGCCGGTCTCACGCAACACGATCCCCGCCTGCGCTGATCCCGCCATAGCGATCAGCACCGCCAAAGTCGTCGCCGATAGTTGAATCGTACGCTTCATATAATAACTGCTCTTAAAAATGTTGAGCGTTGTTCGACCGAGGCAAAAAAACGTCGCTTATACCCCGAATGCTGCTTTCCAAGGCTGATAATGCCTCTGATCGCACTTTCCTAAAATACCAAGCCGAATGGTCTGTGGCAAAACACATTTTCGTTAGATTGCCAAAATTTTCCGAAATTCCTCGCCCTACAGAATTACCGAGGCATACCTTCCGAAATGTCACGGAGCGCATTCCCCACAGGAATTGCGAATCCCTGGTCGTGTAGTTATTGCCAAATCGGTTCCGCCAGCCAGGCTGCCAGCGGCACAAACAATAACAAAGGGCACCAGACGGCCGTCACCGGGCTCACCAAAATACTGGAGCCCAGGTACTGAAAGCCCAGCACAACCAGCATGAAACCGATCACCACCAACAAACACAACCCGATGGCGACAAACATGTTGCGATTGCCGTTGCGCAAGATCAGCGGCAGGCCGAGAAACAACAGCGTCATGTCGAGCCAAGGCTGCATCAGGCGCGAATGAATGGTCACGCGAACGTCGGCCCCGTAGTCCAAACTGCGATTGTGCAGCCCGTCGATGAGTTCCAACGTCGACGAGAATTGCCGCCAGCCGTTGCTATCGACCAGTTGATCGAACACCACGTCGCTGACCACAAAGCATTGGTCGGGCTGTAGCCAAGCGGCGTCGTGCGGAGTAATCACAATTGCTTCGGTCCCCAGCGATAGCGACGGGCGGTTGGCCAAGTCCTTTGGTTCCTTCACGCCTTCGAACAAGTAGCCGCCCGGATGTTCGTCGGTGGCCGGCAAGTAGGCGGCCCAAGCTCCGGCCAAGTGCCGACCGTAGGCGTCGAGATCGCGCGGCAGAATGAAGTTGGGGTCTTGGATTTTGGCTTGGTTGGTGAGGATCTGCCGGCCGCGCAGCAGGATACTGGTTTTGTTGTCGTAGCGAGGTTCGAGTTTTTTGACGGCGTCGGCGGCCAGGTCTTGGGTCGTGCGACTGAATTTATCGCGGAACTGCGGAATCAGCACTTCGCGATTCAGCGCTGCGACCAGACTGATCGCGGCCACGGCAATCAGCACCGGCCGCACGATCCGCAGTTTGCTGACGCCGGCGGCCATCAGCGCGGTCATTTCGTTATGACGTTGAAACCAGGCCAGTGTGAACATCGCGGAGATCAGCGTCAATATGCCGCTGGTCCGATCGAAGAATGAAATCAAGCGGTAGCCGTAATACTCGGCCATCACCGCGGCCAACCCGCCCGACTTCGCACCGGCGTTGATGAATTCTTCGAGGTGCCCCAGCGCATCGGCCACGACGTACAGCCCTGCAAGGCTGCAAAAGCAGATCCCGAAGACGGTGAAGAACTGTCGCAGCAGATAGCGATCGATGAGCAGCACGGCAGAGCGGGTGGAGTGTGGTAAGTGGAGTGTGTAAAGTTCGGAATCGGGGATTAGGAGTCGGGGGTTAGGGAAGCACGAATGACGAAATCCGAATGACCGACGTTTAGAACAGTGTCATGTTCCCTGATCCCCGACTCCTGATCCCTATCCTCCGGCTACCGCGCGGATCGCGCGGGCCAGCAGCTCCACGCCTTGTGCGATGCCTTCGGGCGATTGCACGCCGAAACTCAGCCGAATGCGATTGTTCGGCGCGGCCTCGCCTTCATTGGGATAACAGTATCGCCCCGGCACGTAGATCATCCCTTCGTCCAGGGCACGTTCGAACAACGCTCCCTCGGTGCCGGTATCAATGGAAGGCGGCACCGTCAGCCAGACATACAGCCCGCCGCTCGGCCGGTGCCAGTGCGTGTCGGCGATCGGTTGCATGTGCTGATCGAGGGCCGCGAGCATGGCATTCATTTTGGCGCGATATGCGTCGCGCAACAGCAGCACGTGCGGCTCGAACAGGCCGAGTTCGAGTACTTTGGCCATCAGGTTTTGACTGAAATTCGGCGCGCCGAAGTCGATATTCCCTTTTTGATTGACCACCGGTTCGACAAGTTCTCGCGGCAACACTCCCCAACCGATGCGAATGCCCGGTGAGAACGACTTCGAAAATGTGCCCGTATGAATGACCGTGTCGCCCGTATCGTCGTAACCATGCAGACTGGGCACGTCGTCGCCCGCGTAGCGCAGCTCGCGATAGGCGGCGTCTTCGAGCAGGTAGATTTTTTGTTCGTGCGACCAGCGGTTGGCGATTTCGACGACTTGCGATCGACGTGCGGCCGCGAGCGTCACACTGCCCGGGTTATCGAAGTAGCTGGTGACGTAAATCAGCTTGACCCGCGACAATTGGCCGGCATGTTGCAACTGTTCGAGCGTGGCTTCGAGCGCCTCGGGCAGCAAACCGTGCTCGTCGCAGGCAATGCCGATGGCGCGAGCCCCCAGGTTGGCCAATACACCCAAGAATACGAAATAGGTCGGCGCGGCGGTCAATACAATGTCGCCCGGATCGAGCAACGTGTCGCCAATCAGGTGCAGCATTTGATTACTGCCGGAGGTGACGACCACCTGATCGGTGCTGATTAGCGGACGCGCCAGGCTGTGATCTGCGGAACTTTTGTCCGCCGCTACCAGCCGATTGACGATTTGCTCGCGCAGCGGCTGGTAGCCGTGCGTTGTGCCGTATTGCAGCGCGGCGTGCGCGTGAGACGATTCGCTGAGCAGCGCGTCGAGGGCAATTCGCGTGGATTCCGCCGGCAGCGAATGTTGGTCGACAAAGCCCGCCGCCAGCGAAATCAGTCTGGGTCGCAGCAGGGCCATCTGCATCAGATAGCCGATCGGCTGCCCGCCCGAGCGCTGCGCGCGGCGGCTGAGCGGATCGCGATCCGCTGAAATTGGGCTGTACGAGTGTCGATCTGTCGAACTTGGGTGCGTCATATTCGGGTCGACAGCGTATTCGTCGGGCAAAAAGGGCGGGGCAGGAAGCATAAGTAACTCGGTCGGTAGGGTCAAGAACGAAGTGGGACGGAAGCGGAGTTTAGTTGGGGGTGGGAATACGACGTGGCGTATTTTATCGAAATCCAAGCAAAGCATGGCCGTTGCCGAAGCAATTCGTATTTCGCACAAAGGCGTGCTAGCATGGCGAGATGCTTCCTAACCCGACGGGCAGCGAGGAACTATCGCCACACGCACAAATTCCTCGCTGACGCGTCGGGTTACGATATCCACTGACTACCGTAATTCGTTATTCGCAATTTTCGTGATGCGCGATTTGTTGACAACCCGTCGGACGGCCAGGTTCGGTAAAAACCTATACCTTTGGTCGCGGTCGGTCGTCTCCGGCAGCTTGAATTTGCTCTACCCGCGGCAATGTGCCCAGTGCGAGGCCGCGCCGGTATCAGCGACCGAGATATTGCTGTGCGACGAGTGTCGACGGCGGCTCGCGCCCGCCGATCGGTCGCAATGTGAACGCTGTGCGGCGGCGATCCCGTCCACACAACGCGGCGAGAGCGACTGCTCGCGTTGCCGCAGCGAGAGTTTTCGCTTCGAGAAGGTTTTTGCCCTGGGCCGATACGAAAATGAACTGCGTCAAGCCGTGTTGCGAATGAAGCGTAGGCACGACGAACCGCTGACTCGGGCCGTGGGAAGTCTGATGGTTGAAACACTACTAGCTCGATTGCGCGCATGGTCGCCCGACGTCGTGCTGCCCATTCCCATGCATTGGTCGCGACGGATGGTGCGGGGTACCAACAGCCCGACGCTGTTGGCCGAGCGGCTGGCCAAGGCCCTATGCGTGCCGATGAGCAACGGGGCGTTGACGCGCAATCGCAATACGCAAGTGCTGCGAGAAATGTCGCGTAAGGATCGGGTACGAAACTTGCGCGATGCCTTTTCGATCGAACGAGGTTGCGATTTTTCGGCGGCACGCGTGCTATTGATCGATGATATTCTGACAACCGGCGCGACCTGTAATGCCGCGACCAAAGCCCTGCGCGATGCGGGTGCCGCGGCGGTGGCAGCCGCGGTGGTCGCTCGGGCGTATCCGGAGTGATGGGAATATCGGATGCAAGCTCCATGTGCGGCATCGCGACGGCTGGTAGAATCGCAAGCAATTCAATTGCTTGATTTTCGCCAGACGTCATCAATTTACGTTTGAGTGTACGAGCGCCGATTACCCGTAGGAGAAATATTCATGCCGACGAAGGAAGAGATTTACGACGAAGCCGAGAAGCTGAAAGATGCCGGCCAACTGGACGAGGCGGCCGCGATGTTGGAAAATTCGCTCGCACAGGAGCCGGGATATTCGTTGGCGCATGCCGCGTTGTCGGTGATTTATACGCGACTGAAGCGGCACGACGAGGCGATTAGGCACGGGCAGGCGGTTTGCCGACTCGAGCCGAACGACGCTTTCAGCTTCACCGCGATGAGCGTCACTTATCAGCGTGGCGGAAAAATTCAAGAGGCCGAAGACGCGATGGCGCGCGCGCGAACCCTGCAACAGATGCGTTGAAGATACTCGCCGTGGTGCGCCCGCGTGCCACTGTTTGACTTACCCTTGCGGGCGGGCAATCACGCGCTTGTTGATGTCGATTTCCAGCACGCCGAACGCTTGTTCGTGGCGATGGATCGTCAATTGCAGTGCGTGCAACATACGCTTGGCCGTGTAGTAGTTCGTCACAATTCGCTGAGTGATGACCACCGGTTGCGTCGGCACGCCCATTGGTTGCGGATTCAGACCAAAGTCGACAATCAGCTCTTCGGGAGTGCCGGTGACGCGACAAAAGTTCGCATACGCTGAAATCGCTCGGGCATCATCGACCTCGATGCGCTGCTGCTGTTGGCGCGGCGCGGCTTGACCTTCTTGCTCGGGGTTGTCGCCGGCGGGTGGATTCGGTTGATCGGATTTCGACACGTTCGTGCTCCTGGAGGATTCGATGCCCAAGTAAGTTGGTGGAACTATAAAACTGTTGAACTGTAGAGTTGGTTGAAATGTAAGTTTGTTGAAGCGTGAGTTCAAACCTCGTTGTCAATGTATGAGCCGAGCGGCCATTCTACCAGTGGGACGGCAGGTCAGCAGCACGATTGTTTTTGTCGAATGTGTGTTACTGGCTTCGCCGGTATTGAACGACGCTCTGCGTTAAGGCCGCGTTCGATGTCGCAAGCCAGCCCGGAGCGACTATTCATTTAAAGTTTCAGCTCTTGCACCAAACTGTCGTATTTGGCGCGTTCGTTGGGATGCAGTTCCTGCATTTTGAGTTTCAACTGCTTGGCCTTTTCCAGCGACCGCTTAGCACCGTCGGTGTCGTTGGCCAGATGTTGTGCAAAGGCCAGGTGGACGTATTTCAGCGCGGAAGGTTGCAAGACCGCGTCCTGCAGGTCCGCGAGTGCCTCTTGCGATTTTCCCATTGCCAAGTAAATGATGCCGCGCGTATCGAGCAAGTCGGATGTCGGGCCGATGACTTTCGTCGCCTCGCCGACCATGCGGATCGCTTCGGCACCTTGCTTCGAGTCGAAACTCAAAATATAGGCCAAATTATTCGAAAGCATGGCGCGGAGTTCGGGCGTCAGATCCTTGCGAGCCAACACTTCACGATAAATTTTTTCGGCCTCGACCAACTCTCCGCGGATCTCACGGATGTCCCCCATCATGGCTTGGACCGATGCCGAATCGGGGTGAGCAGTTTTTAACGACTTATACCATTTTCCGACTTGAGCGTAATGCTGTGCCTGTGTTTCGCCGCGGCGGGCCCGCAAAATTTGAAGGGCCACGCTCATGATCGAGTCGGGGGCGGTTTCGGCGGCGCTTTTTTCGAGCAAGGAGAACGCTTCTTCCAGATTGCCGTACAGGCCGACGAAACGGGCCAGTTGCAAAGCGGATCGCGGGTCGATCTTGACGCATTCGCGATAAATTTGCTCGGCGTCGCGATACTGTTCCAAGTTCTCCAACAATGCCGCTATGCTGCGGGCCATTGGTATCTTGTCGGCAGACCAAGGGGCGGGGCCCAGGGCGCGACGCAACAGAGCCACCCCTTCGGCGGCGCGATTCTGTTTGATCAACGTGGTTGCGCGAAGCGCGAGCGTGGCGTTGTCCTTGGGTTTCTTCGCTTCATACTGCGACAGCCAATTGGCAACTTCGTCGGTCTGGCCGGCCCGCATCAACATCTCGGCATAGACCAGAAAGTGCGACGGTGAAGCATTCTGTTGCGACAGCACGTTGAGCATGGTCTCGTTGGCTTTATTCCAATTGCCGACGCGTTCGTAAAGCACGGCCATGGTGGCCAATTCCGAGGGTTGCAGCGGCTGACGGCTTTGGAGATCCTCGAGCAACTTGAGCGCGGCACGCATACTGGCCGGTTCCGTTCGGTTAGCCAGCAAACCGATCTGCAGCATCATGTCGGCCGTGGTCGCTTCGCCGGAATTTCGACTCAGCAAGACTTGAGCTTTTTGGAATTGCTCCCAACCTCCTTGGGTCGATACCATCGCAACGGCACGCGCACGTCGCGCCCAATTAACGGCTTCTTTCTCTTTAGGCTCTTTAGCGGCGACCCCTTCGCGCGTCATGGTATCGAGGTAGGTGAGTACTTGATCGAATTTGTTGTTGCGCAGATAGAACGCGGCCACGGCTTGATTGGCGGCTAAGTCTTTGGGGCGATCGG
>JAYTAU010000343.1:0-24796 GCA_043737375.1 Planctomycetia bacterium | reverse complement strand
GTCTCGAAAGGCATTTGCCTGAATCAACTGCAAACCGTTTAATATCAATGGCTTATGATAAATTCATCGATTCAGTTACTTGACCCGCGCGACCTGTTCGCGGTATAACGTTTGGGTCCGCATTGCTTGCACCTTTGAGTGCTTGGTTGGGCATTGGCGGACAAAATCCCTTCTGACCGGGTTGGAAGCGCGTCGCTTTTCTTGGGCAAATTGGGGCGAATTGTCGCACCAGGTTTGGCGACCGCTTAGTTCCTCTCCAACCGGTATCGGCCTAATGCGGCTGGAAAGTAGTTCGATGGCGTCACCTTTGGTGATCGATATTCGGAGCGCCGAAGATTCTCGCGATGTTGTGCATCGTGCGGTTCAATCGCTGGCCGAAGGCAAGTTGGTCGTGTTTCCGACCGAAACCGTTTACGCCTTGGCCGCCAGCGCGCTAAATGCCGACGCCGTTCGAAAATTACTGGCTGCCAAACATCGCACCGCCGGTCCGCTGACATTGGCGATCAAAAGCGCTGACGACGCGCTCGACTATATTCCCCGGATGAGCCCCCTTGCACTCCGATTGGCGCGACGATGTTGGCCGGGACCGGTGACTTTGGTTTGCCCCGACAATCATCCCGACAGCCTGATCACACGTTTGCCGGCCACGGTCCGCAAAGCGATCTCGCCCGACGGAACGCTGGGGTTGCGTGTGCCCGGCCATCAGGTGTTTCTTGACGTGCTGAGGATGTTGGCCGGTCCCGTGGCCATTACCAGCGCCAATCGGACGGGCCAACCCGAGTCGCTGACCGCACAAGATGTCGTGCGTGCGCTGGGCGACGACGTAAATTTGGTACTCGACGACGGACGCAGCCGGTTTGGCCAAACCTCGTCGGTCGTGCGGGTCGACGACAACAATTTGGAAGTGCTGCGGGCCGGCGTGGTTTCGGAACACACTCTCAAGCGGTTGTCGAGTTTTTTGATTTTATTCGTTTGCACCGGCAATACCTGTCGCAGCCCCATGGCCGAGGTTCTGTGCCGGAAGCTGCTGGCCGATCGGTTTCAATGCAAACCGGAAGAGCTCGAAGATCGCGGCATCATGATCATGTCGGCAGGAATTTCGGCCGGCATGGGTGGCCGTCCGGCCGCCGAGGCGGTGAACACCATGCAGGCGATGAACATCGATTTGTCGCAACACGAAAGCCAACCGTTGACCGCGCAATTGGTACGGCACGCTGATATGATCTGGACAATGACCCGTTCGCACCGGCAAGCCATTTTGAATCAATGGCCCGAGGCGTCGCGTCGCTGCGAACTGATGTGCATGGATATGCGCGACATCGCCGACCCGATCGGCGGACCGTTGGAACAGTATCAACGCTGTGCCGAACAATTGAAGATCGAGCTGGAGTCGCGTCTGCGGAATTTGGAGTTGTAGAAGGTCGAGTGCCATGCCCACGACCTTGCGTGGACATGACCGAGATTTTTTTTGGAGACTTCGAACCGCAGCGTTGTAACGATTTCGTCGGTGATTGCAAATTGAGTGTCTGAATCGTTTTTAACGCGACCAGTGGTCGCGGTTTTACAAAAAGTGGTTAGTGGCCGAAGCGGCCCCGAGGTATTTATGCGAATCATGGTTGGCAGTGATCATCGTGGCACCGCCGTCAAGTCGAAGATCATCGATTTGGCGCGCCGGTTAGGGCACGACGTGTGCGATGAAGGATCCAACGGCGGCGGCAGCATCGACTACCCCGACGTGGCTGCCATTGTGGGCAGCAAAGTCAGTCATGGCGAAGTCGATCGCGGCATTCTAATTTGTGGCACCGGCATCGGCATGAGCATCGCCGCGAACAAATTTCCCGGCGTCCGCGCTGCGCCGTGCCACGACGACCTGACCGCCGAAATGAGCCGTCGACACAACGACTTGAACATTCTTTGCTTGTCGGCCGACATGCTGGGAGAAAAGCTGATCGATCGGATGGTCGAGATTTGGCTCAGCACCGAGTTCGAAGGAGGCCGTCATGCTCGGCGGCTCGAAAAAATCAGCGACCTGGAGAAAAGCGACGCGGAGAAGACCGCTTAAGTTTTTGCCGCCTCATTAGAATCGTCTCACTCCGGGGACGCGGAGACACAGTGATACGGAGGAGACAAAAGCAATGGATTTGGCCGCGAATGGATGCGAATGAACGCGAATCAGGCAGGTGAACCACGAAACACACGAAGGACACGAAAGCAGGCGAATGAAAAAGTGTCAACCAACACATTTTAATCCGCGAGGCAACTTTCTGACCCCACTCCCAGCTCCCCGTCCCCAGATCCCGTGGCCTCTCGGTGTCTTCTGTGACTCGGTGGTTCATTCGTCTGGTTGAAGATTTGTCTCGCGCGAAGTTCTGAGTACCGCCCGCACTTTTTCCAACCGTGCGGCCAGCTCTTTCTCGAACCCGCGATCGACAGGGCGATAGTACTCGCGGTCGACGCCCAGGTAGTCTTGCCCAGCGACGGCATCCGGCGCATCGTGGGCGTATTCATAACCCGCGCCGTGCCCCAACCGCTTGGCACCCTGATAATGCTTATCTTGCAAATGTACCGGCACGGGCAGCAGACGACCTTCGCGCACATCGGCTTGCGCTTCGCCAATTGCAATGGTCGCAGCGTTGCTCTTCGGAGCGCACGCGAGATAGGTGACCGCTTGCGACAGCGTCAGTTGGCATTCCGGCAGGCCGACAAACTCGCAAGCCTGCATTGCCGCGACGGCCAACGGCAGCGCGTGCGGATCGGCATTGCCGACATCCTCGCTCGCCAGAATCACCAGCCGGCGCGTCAGAAAGCGCACTTCTTCGCCCCCTTCGAGCATTCGGGCCAGCCAGTACAACGCCGCGTCAGGGTCGCTACCGCGAATGCTTTTGATTAGCGCGCTGGCCGAGTCGTAATGTGCATCGCCCAATTTGTCGTACGTCACAGCCTTGCGTTGCACGCTCTCGGCGGCCAGCTCGCGCGTGAATTCCAACGGCCGCTGATTGCTACTGAGCACGCCGATTTCGAGCGCGCCGAGCGCACGCCGTGCATCGCCATCGCTGACCTTGGCCAAGAACTCGAGCGCATCGTCATGCAGATGTACTTGCTCGCGGCCCAGGCCGTGTTCTTTGTCGGCCAGAGCGCGTTGCATCACCGACTTGATGTCGTCGATCGACAGCGGCTTGAATTCGAACACCCGGCTGCGGCTGATCAGCGCGCTATTCACCGCGAAGAATGGATTGGCGGTCGTCGCCCCGACCAGCGTGACGATGCCTTCTTCGACATCGGGCAGTAGTGCGTCTTGCTGCGACTTGTTGAAGCGATGGATTTCGTCGATGAACAGCAGTGTCTTTTGCGATTCGACGCTCAGCCGGTCGCGAGCGCCTTCGAGAGTTTCGCGCAGTTCCTTGACGCCGCTGGTCACGGCGCTGAGTTGTCGAAAAACGCTGCGACTTTCGGTAGCGAGTAACTGAGCGAGCGTCGTCTTGCCAGTGCCCGGCGGACCGTAGAAAATGACCGAGCCCAAGCGATCGGCCGCGAGCAATCTGCGGAGCAATTTACCTTCGCCCAGGAAATGCTGTTGCCCGGCAAACTCGGATAAGTTTCGCGGCCGCATTCGCGCCGCGAGCGGCTGAGCGCGACTGCGATTGGCGGATTCGGAAGCGGCGAAGAGCGACATGAGGTCGAATGGGGAATGCGGAATGCGGAGTTTGGTATGAACCCAAAGCTGCGCAGAATTTTACCTGACGCAGCATTATACGGGATCGATAGCAACGAAGGGACTTTCTCAAGCCTCCAGTCTCAAGCCCCTAGTCTCGCTTTAGAACATCCGCAACTGACCGCTCGACGAGCGCGGCGGTTGAAACAGACTGAAATCGTGTTGCGGCATGCGACCGCCGAGACCGAACTTTTTTTTGAACACCGCGAACGTGCGTTGAATGTTCTCAGCATAGTGGCCTTCACCCACCATGCGGCGGCCGAACTCGCTGTCGTTCAGCTTGCCGCCGCGCATTGCGCGAATTTTGCCCAGCACGCGCTCGGCATGGTCGGGCTGATGGTACGTCAGCCAGTTCTCGAACACCGGCCGCACCGCATAGGGCAGTCGCAACATCGTCCAACCGGCGGTGATTGCGCCCGCTGCGCCGGCGGCTTTCAGCACGGCGGGGATTTCCGTATCGGTCAGGCCCGGCACGATCGGGGCCATCATCACACCGACCGGTACGCCCGCGTCGGTCAATTGGCGAACCGCGGCCAGTCGGCGAACGGGCGGCGAGGTTCGCGGTTCCAGGGTCCGCGCCAGATCGGCATCCAAAGTCGTCACACTGAGGAACACATGCACGAGCCGCAACTTGGCTAGTTGTGATAACAAATCAATGTCGCGAGTCACCAGCGCATTCTTACTGATGATGCCGACGGCTTGCCGCGCTTCGAGACAAACGTCGAGCAGGCCGCGCGTGAGTTTGTATTCGCGCTCGGCCGGTTGATAACAATCGGTCACGCCCGAGATCGAGATCGCTTCGTCGCCGCGCCATTTGCGATGGTTGAGTTCGGCGCGCAACAGAGCAGCCGCGTCGTGCTTGACGAAAATTTTGGTTTCGAAATCCAGCCCGCCGCTCAGGCCGAGATACTCGTGCCCCGGTCGGGCATAGCAATATGCACAGCCGTGTTCGCAACCACGATAGGGATTGATGCTGAAGCGAAAGCCAATGTCAGGGCTGTCATTTTCGGTGATGATCGAGCGCGTGATATCGGGGAAGAATTGCGTCGGAATCTTTCGATCGTCGGTCGTTCCCGCTTCAAGCGCGGATAATTCGGTTGGGTCAAGCTGCTCCAGATCGGATACGGTCCGCACCCGCTCGAAGCGATTGGGCGGATCGATTTGCGACCCACGACCGACGATTTTGGGCTGATTCGGCTGCATGAGACTCTTGGGATCTTCGGCCGTCGTTCGATGATTTGAAGTATAGTGTACGCATGTATGCTATAATCGGCAAGTTATTTGTTGCACGAATGCTTTTGGCCTTCGCAATTTGAGAGATCGTGGAAGCAACTGTTCAGCGGTTGCAGTCCGAAATTCGAGCGAATCAGTGTGCGCGGGGTCGGGTCGCTCAGGTTGCAGAAGGGGATGCCGAAAGGCGTGCGCTGCGAAAATGAAATGGACGATGAGATTGAAGCGGCCATTCGATTGAAGGAGGAATGCCGACGCCGGCGATCACGTTCGGAAGGTGACTCGAACTTGCCATGATTGTCTGCCTCGACAGCAATACTCTGAGCTACACCGTAGAGGGCGATCCTGTTTGGGCACCAAAGGTTGATCAACGTCTGCAACAATTGCTGTATTAGCCGCGTAGCGGCTGACCATTTTGCAACGACCGGCCCGTTTAGAAACGACGCTGGTACCTCGATTGGCTTCGGCTATAAGAAAAAAATGGCAGCGACTAAAAAAGTGCAAAAGTCGAACTTAGGGGCCCTACCTTTACCAATCTTGGGAATACTAGCAGAGCCGTTGGCACGCTGGCCAAACTGCGCCGCTTAGTTTGCCATGAATGCAAACAGAAAGCCCATGTTCAACGCCACGTTGAACGTCGAATGCGAAGTGGCTTCGATCATAAAATGATCGATCGCCGACCAGGCCAACAGCGCCATGGTCAACAACATGGTCAGCAGTCCGATACTGACCGCGAACGAAGCCACGCCGTCGGCTCCGACAAAACCCATCGCCTCGGCGAACCGCGCCGCGCAGAAAAAGCCGATCACATTGCATAGCGAAAGCAAACTGCAGGCGATCGGGTATTGCAAACGTTCGAGCATCGAATATTCCCTCCCTAGGAACTATGTTCGATAATAGCCACATTCTTGCCGGTGGAAAGGGACTGCGGCGCGTGGTTTCCCGCATTTTCGAGCAACAGCGGTCGTGTTTGAGGCACGCTAGCAATCGCCTAATTAAATCCGCGTATGCCAAGGTCGGCAGACCTTGGGTGCGCTTCGAAAGATCTTCGATCACGATAACGTCGCCCAAACTCTGGCGATTTTCGGCTGCTCTCAGGTTCATAAAAAACTGTATTTTCGTTGACCCGCGTCAGGCGCTCATCTAGCCTGAAGTGTGCTATTTATCTGATGAAGTCACGACATCCGCCGTGCTATCTTTATTATCTCTTGCGATGTCCGCTGGGTGCGATCGCTTGCGGCTAAATTCGGAAAGAACGTTCGAACCATGACGTTATCTAGGACACGCCGTTACCGCGCAATGTTGCTCACAACGGCAATCGCGGCTGCGTTGACCATCGTTGCAACATCGTCGGTCGTGGCCGCTTACCCCGACGCCGTGATGAAAGATCAGCCGGTCGCCCATTGGCGGTTTAGCGAAACGCAAGGCAAGCAGATCGCCAACACCGCCAAGAGCCCGCCGTCCGCCAATCCGCCCAAGCTGCTTGCAGGCACTGCGGTGGGCAACGTGACACTGGATCGGCCTGGCCCCCGTCCGACTCAGTACCCTGACTTCGATGCCGCCAATCTGGCTGCGGCGTTCGACGGTAAAGGAGATTTCGTTCGCATTACCGATCCTGGCGCAGATAGCGTGTTGGATTTCGACAACGGCGATACCATCACCCTCGAAGCTTGGGTCAATCTGAAGAATATCAATGACGGCGAGCAGTTGTATGTCGTCGGTAAGGGGCGAACCAAACGTGCCGGCTTTGCCCCTGAAAATCAGAATTACGCCCTGCGGCTGCGCAACATTCATGGCGACGACGATGTCTCGGCGAGGATCAGCTTTATCTTCCGCGAGGCGGTCGACCCGAACGCCGATACCAGTGACGAAACCGATTCCGTGGGGAATGCACTGCGCGGCATTCCGTCGCCAAAGATTGCGACCGAACCTCAACAGGACGTCGGCTCGGCGACCCAAGATTCGTCGAAAGCCACCGACAAAAAAACCAAATCCGTCAACGGCAACCTATCCAACGTCGAAGACACTCGGCGTTGGCATCGCTGGACGAGTGACGTCGGCTTCCTCGAAAACTCGGGCTGGCATCATATCGCCGTGACCTACAAATTCGGCGACGGCGGCAGCCTGCGGGGTTATATCGACGGGGTCGAAGTCGACGGCCTGTGGGACATGGGCGGGGAAACCGATCGGGCGCCGGTCGTCGACGACGATGAACTTTGGATCGGCTCGTCGATGGCCGGTAGCGATACTAGCTCGTTCGACGGATTGATCGACGAGGTGGCCGTCTATCGCTCGACGCTGACGCGGTCGGACATCGAGCGGCATTACCGTGCCGTCAAAACTCCGCCCGCCGCTGCACTCCCGGCAATTGCCGTCGGCCCGGTCTCGAAGCATGTGACCGTCGACATTCTCGAAGGCATTGCCGATGGACGCAATTGGGAGTTTACCGAATCCGAGCCGACGACGAGGTATCAATCGGCCGCGTTCGGTCTGGCGGGTCTGCCGAAAAAGTATAACGACAAAGCGATCCTGATCGATCGCGCGGGGCCGTACTTGGTGCGGGCCGGTGCCAACTTGCAACTGCCGGCCGGCGAGTACCGCTTGCTGTTGCGAGCCCGCGGCGCGGCGCGGGTGCAACTCGATGGGCTAGTGATCGCACAAACAAAATTTCGCAAAGCGGCCGACAACGGCCACGGCGACGTGCCCGACCTGCCCAGCAGCAAAGAGCCCGGCTTGGCCTTCCTGCCGGCCGACAATCAAGAGCAGATGGCGACCATCAAACTGGACGGCGGGCCGCACGCGTTTCGGCTCGAGACGATCGTCGGCGATCAAAAGCTGCGGCACGAGTTGGGCGAGCTATCGCTCAGCATCTCGCGTAACGGTGAAAGCGCCTCGAACACGGGCGAGCCGTCGTTCAAGTTGCTCGCGCCGACCCCGTCGATCGCATTGAGCGAATCGAACTGGCAAACGTATGTCAAAGCACAGCGGCAACAGTTGCAAATCGCCGATACGGCGGCGCGACGTTTAGCCGATCTCAACGAACGCCGATACTGGCAACAACGTCACGAGTTGGCGCGCAAACATTGGGCCGATCGCAAGCTCGACGTGCCCTCGTCGGCGACCGCGAACGGCGGAGCAACCGATATCGATCGCTTTCTGGCGGCCAAGCTCAATAAAAAACCTCATCCAGCCGAACCGACCGAGCTGACCGACGACTACACGTTTTTGCGGCGCGTGACGCTCGACACGATCGGTGTGGTGCCGACGCGCGACGAGGTTGAAAGTTTGATCGCCGATCGAAGCCCTGATCGTCGCAGCAAGGTCGTCGATCGATTGTTGGCCGACCCGCGTTGGGCCGACCATTGGACCAGTTACTGGCAAGACGTGCTGGCGGAGAACCCCGGCATTCTCAAGCCCGAGCTGAACAACACCGGCGCATTTCGCTGGTGGATTCACGAGTCGCTGATCGATAACAAACCGCTCGATCGGTTTGTGACCGAACTGGTGATGATGGAAGGCAGCCCGACGTATGGCGGGCCGGCCGGCTTCGGCATCGCATCGCAAAACGACGCGCCGATGGCCGAAAAGGCGCACGTGCTGGCCAAGGCATTCTTGGCCGTCGATCTGAAGTGCGCGCGCTGCCACGATGCCCCTTATCATCCGTTCAAACAGAAAGACACGTTCAGTGTCGCGGCCATGTTGTCGCGCAAGACGCAAACGCTGCCGAAGACCAGCACCGTGCCGATCGTGGCCGGCGGGCGCAAACCGGCGCTGTCGATCACGCTGAAGCCGGGCGACAAAATCGAGCCGGTCTGGCCCTTCGATCAACTGACCAAACACGAACTGCCCGAGGGCGTGCTGCGCAACCCGGACGATACGCGCGAGTTGGCGGCCGCACTGTTGACCTCGGCCGAAAACGAACGCTTTGCCAATGTGCTGGTCAACCGCGTTTGGACGCGTTATTTGGGCTGGGGGCTGGTCGACAGCGTCGATGATTGGACCAATATCGAAACTCCGCATCCCGAACTGCTGGAATTTTTATCGCGCGATTTCGTGACCCACGGTTACGACATGAAGCAGCTGGCCCGCACGATCTTCTTGTCGCAAGTTTATCAACGGCAGGTCGATGGCAGCGCCGGCTCGGCCGTTCCGATCGGTCCCGCACGGCGCCGGATGTCTGCCGAGCAAGTTTTGGATTCGCTATTCGTCGCGGTCGATAAATCGTTGAATAGCGAAGAGCTGACCTTCGATCCGGCCGGCCGCAACCCGGCCAAAACTTTCTTCAGCATGGGCGTGCCGACCCGCGGTTGGCAGTTTGCCTCGCTTTCGAACGAGCGCGATCGTCCCGCGTTGTCGCTGCCAGTGGCTCAAAGCATGCTCGATGTGCTGACGACCTTCGGCTGGCGTGAATCGCGACAGAACCCGCTGAGTATTCGCGACGATTCGCCCAACGTGTTGCAGCCGCTGGTGCTGGCCAACGGCGTTGTCGGCACGCGCGTGGCCAGTTTATCGGAAGATAGCGCCATCACCCGGCTGGCCCTGAAAGAGCAATCGGTCAAGGCGTTCGTGCGCGATGTTTATCTTCAGTTGCTGTCGCGTCCGCCCGCCGCCGACGAGTTGCAACTGTTCGTCGGTCTGTTGAATGAAGGCTACGATCGTCGCCGCTCGAACACCACGCCCACGAAGTTCGTCATCGCCGATCGTCGCAACGCCGTGTCGTGGGCCAATCACCTCAGCCCCGATGCGTCGCGGATCAAGCTCGAGCTCGAACGGGCCGTCCGCTCGGGCGACCCGCCGTCTCCGCAATTGCAGAGCGAATGGCGCGAACGGGCCGAAGATATGGTCTGGGCGTTGGTCAATTCGCCCGAGTTTGTGTTTGTTCCCTGAAGTGTATTCACCACAGAGTCACAGAGAGCACGGAGAATTGAATGAGAGAATTGGAATAGGGAATGGGGGGAATGAAAAGGCGTTGTACGGCTGGATGTCCCATGCTACTCCCCATTCGCCTTTCCCCATTTCTTCGCTCTGTGTCCTCTGTGACTTTGTGGTTCAATTCCTTCCTTCCCCATTCGAACCCATTCGCGGCTAATCTTTTAGAATCTCGTTGAATGCCTAATCTTCCCAGTAGTCGTCGTCAATTCCTCTCCCGGGCCGCTGCTGCGACCGCGACCATGCCGGCCCTCTCGCTGTTGGGCGGTCTGTCGCCGCTCGCCGCATTTGCGGCCGACAATGATGCTGCGGCAAAGCAGGCTGACGCTGCTCCGGAACAGAAAGCCGAACATCCCAAGCACCCCCTGGGCAAGGCCGAGGCCTGCATCTTCATCTGGCTCGGCGGCGGTGCTTGTCAGATCGATACGTTCGATCCCAAGCGAAAGGGGGACGGCCGCAAAACGCCCGGCTCCTACTACGACGCCATTGATACGTCCGTCGCCGGCGTGCAGGTTTGCGAACATCTCAGTCGCACCGCGCCGTTGATGGATCGTTGCGTGCCGGTGCGCACCGTGTTTCACAAGGCGATTGACGAACATGCCGCTGCGACCAATCTGATGCATACCGGCCGCCCGACCAGCGGCACCATCGTTTACCCGTCGATCGGTTCGATCGTCGCGAACCAGCGCGGCGCAGCCGGCGACGGAGTACCCGCTTACGTCGTGATGGGCTATCCCAACGTGACGCGCGGGCCGGGCTTTCTCGGCTCGAAATACGGCTACGTGTACCTCACCGAAACCGAAGCCGGTCCCAACGGTTTGCAACGCGCGCCGATCATCTCGGACAGTCGCCAGGCACGTCGCGAGGCGTTGCTCGACAAGCTGCGCGACAACGTTCGGCAATCGCCCGACACGGACAAAGCACTCCGCGACTATACGTCGGCGAGTGCCGAGGGGTTTCGTCTGGCGGGGCCGAAGTTCATGAGCGTATTCGACCTCAAAACCGAATCGGACTCACTGCGCAACGCCTACGGCAGCGAGTTCGGCCAACGGCTGCTGCTCTCGCGTCGGCTGGTGCAGTCGGGCGTGCGCTTCATCGAAGTCGCTTCGAATCTCAATTTCGTCAACGGCACCGGCTGGGACACGCACAATCAGGGCCAACTCAAACAGCACGAACTGATTCAAGAGTTGGATCAAGGTTTCGCGGCGCTGATTACCGATCTTGAAAAGCACAAGATGCTGGACAAAACGTTGATCGTCATCGCCACCGAATTTGGTCGCCCGCCCGAGTTCGACGGCGGCGGCGGTCGCGGCCATCAGAACCGCGCGTTTAGCTGCGTGTTGGCCGGCGGCGGATTGAAGACCGGCCAAGCCATCGGTACGACCGACGAGTTGGGTAAAACCATCGCCGAGCGGCCCGTCTCGGCGCAGGACTTTCATGCCACGATTCACGCCGCCCTGGGCATCAACCCCAGCGACGAACTATACGACGGTGAGCGTCCGGTGCCGATCAGCGACGGCGGCAAACCGATCGCCGAGCTGTTCGGCTGAGTTGACGCTGGGTGCCATGCCCACTGCCCTGAGTGGGCATGAACGTCGTAGTAGCGGTTTGATCTAGTGTTCTAGTTTGCTCAGTTGCACATGCCCACGCAAAGCCGTGGGCATGGCACCCGCGATTTACATCACCGCTGTTCTGCCGGTCTTAGGGCGGCTATGCTAATAGCTGAGCCTGACAGGTAATCGCCGGTTCAGGAGTTCTAAACTCATCAGGCGTGCCGCCGGCCCGGCCAATGCTGCGGCCTCGAATAGTTAGGGCTACTTATTTCGTTTTAACCAACCTCGCTTAATCCCCATCCAATCGCCCTCGATGTTTGCAACTTCGCTACTGCTGTTCGCTCAACAACAAGACCGCATGACGATGGTCTACCTGATGGTGGGCGGAACGATCTTGGTCGTGTTGGCGCTGGTGTTGCTGGTCGTCGCTTTGACTTACGGCAAGATCTGGTTTCAGGCATACATGTCGAACGCGCGGGTCAGCTTGATGAGCCTGATCGGCATGAGCTTTCGCCAGGTCAACGCGCGCGTGATCGTGCAGTCGAAAATCATGGCCATGCAAGCCGGCGTGGGTAACGACCCCGGCTCGCCCATCACCACCCGCCGGCTCGAAGCGCATTACCTGGCCGGCGGCGATGTGCCGCGCGTGGTTCGCGCCATCATCGCCGCGCATCGCGCAAATATCGACTTGGACTTCGATCGGGCCGCGGCGATCGACCTGGCCGGACGCGACGTGCTCGACGCGGTGCAGACCAGCGTCAATCCTAAAGTGATCGATTGTCCCGATGTGAACAACAGCCGCAAGTCGACGCTGAGCGCGATCGCCAAAAACGGCGTCGAGCTCAAGATTCGCGCCCGAGTGACCGTCCGCACCAATCTGCAACAGCTCATCGGCGGAGCGACCGAAGAGACGATCATCGCGCGCGTCGGCGAAGGCATCATCACCGCCATCGGTTCTTCGGTCAGCCACTTGGAAGTGATGGAAACGCCGGATCGTATTTCGAAAGCGGTGCTCAAGCGCGGACTGGATGCCAACACGGCCTTCGAAATCGTTTCGATCGATATCGCCGACATCGACGTGGGCGAGAACATCGGCGCCCGTCTGCAAGCCGATCAGGCCGAGGCCGACACGCGCGTGGCCCGTGCCAAGGCCGAGGAGCGCCGCGCGGCGGCCATCGCTCGCGAGCAGGAGATGAAGGCCGCGGTTTCAGAGAATCGTGCGCGGGTGATCATGGCCGAGGCCGAGGTTCCGCGGGCCATGGCGCAAGCGTTTCGCGACGGCAACTTCATCGATGCCGCGCCCAGCAAGAACGGGAGTTGAACGTAAGGCACTATTGGCTAGCCCGATCGTCTGACCAGCTCAAATGCAATCTAAAGTAGCCGCAAATGAACGCGAATAAACGCAAATCAGAATTGCCGATTTGCGTTTATTCGCGTTTATTCGCGGCAATTTTCGAATGGCCTCAGCACGGCATAGCGAACGGGGTGCATACCTCGTTGAACCGACGGTTTACCGTGCTGACAGCTTTGCTATCGCTGTCATTCGCGGTCGCGATTTCCGCTGCCGAACCGACGCCCGAGCAACTCAAGCTGCTCAAGGTCTTTCGCGAAGAGTTCGAGTCCGTCACGCCGGGCAAGGGTCCGTTTCCCGCCGAGTTTATGATGGGGGAATCGGCCGACCGAAGTGCGACGGGCAAGCAGAAACAGACTTCCGACACGCCGGCCCATCGCGTGCGACTGAAGCACGCATTCTCGATTGGGCGCTACGAAGTCACTCAGGACGTGTGGACTGCGGTGATGGGCAAAAACCCCAGCCGCTGGCAAGGCCCGCGGAATGCGGTCGAAGTTCTTTCGTTCGATGAAGCCGTTGAATTTTGCACTGCCGTCACGGCAATGTTGCAAACAGCCAAGCTGATTGACTCGTCGCAAGTCGTGCGTCTGCCGAGCGAAGCCGAGTGGGAATATTGCGCCCGAGCCGGCACGACCACGCGTTATTCGTTCGGTGACGATGCAAAAGAAATCAACAGCTATGCCTGGCACACGGGCAACGCCGCCGGCAACGATCCGCCGGTGGGTGCCAAAAAACCGAACCCTTGGAAGCTGTACGACATGCACGGCTATCTGTGGGAATGGTGCGCCGACGACTGGCACGACGATTATGAACAAGCGCCGGCCGACGGCAGCGCTTGGCGCGACAACCAGCTCGACCGAAATGCCGAGCAAGTCGGCGAAGCGAAACCGGTCGAATCTGATAAGCGGGCGCGCACGTACGGCGTGTTGCGCAGCGGCAGTTGGAAAGACCCTGCCGAGCGGCTGACCAGCTCGTATCGCCGTCGCGCGGCGCACGACTTGCGCGACGACGCCGTGGGCCTGCGTTGCGTGCTTTCCGACAAACTAAGTAAGTAGACTTGGCCGCTGATATTCAGCCCCCGGCTTCGCCGGGGGATATATATCAACCGTCAGTCCACGATCGCTTGCCCTATTTGACCCCCTCTCAAGATCGACCCCCGCGGCAATGCCGGGATCTGTAGGACACGTGACGCTCGCTGGTCACGATTGAATGTCTATGATAAGAACGTAGGTCGCGGTGTTTCGACAACACTTAGCTTAGTTCATCACTGGCACCCAGCAATGCCGCGAATCGCTAATTCCCTTTCTGCCCCACTCCTCCGACCTCTGACTCCCGATCCCCGGCCCCTATCCTTAGTCTGGTTCCGCCAAGATCTGCGACTAGCGGATAACCCGGCCCTGGCGGCGGCCATCGCGCGCGGCGGACCCGTTATGCCGGTGTTTATCTGGCAACCGGATGAAGAAGGGGCTTGGCCTGCGGGCGCTGCCGGCCGCTGGTGGCTGCACCAATCGTTGGAAAAGCTATCGCACTCGCTGGAACAAGTCGGCTCGAAGCTGATCATTCGCCGGGGTGAAACGATCGCCGACGGCGGCACGCTGGCCGCGCTGGAACAATTGATCGAAGAAACCGGTGCCTCGGCCGTCTATTGGAACCGCCGCTACGAGCCGGCGATCCGGCAACGCGACACGCGCATCGAGGGGCTGTTGCGACAACGCGGCATCGCGTGCGAAAGTTGCAACAGCGCATTGCTGTTCGACCCCGACGAGGTCGCGACACAGCAAGGCAAACCGTTTCAGGTCTTCACGCCGTTTTGGAAACATTGCCTGGCGCGCAGGCCCCCCGAACAACCGCTCGCTGCACCCGCGCGCATTCAGGCACCGATAATTTGGCCAAGCGGTCTGCCGCTAGTAAAACTTTCGCTCGAACCATCGCTCGCTTGGGCTGCTGAATTTCCCGCTGCGTGGCAGCCGGGTGAAACGGCTGCGCAACGGCGCTTGCATGAGTTTCTTGATCAAACGGTGTTGAATTACCGAGTCGAGCGCGATCATCCGTCGTCGAGCGGCACATCGCGGCTCTCGCCGCATCTGCACTTCGGCGAGATCAGCCCCAGGCAAATTTGGCACGAGGCGAAAGCCGCCGTCGAAGCGATAAATTCCGGCGAACCACGTGCCGGCTTTACTTCGGCGAAACAACCGGCCGAATATCGGCCCGCAGCTGAGTTCTATCTGCGCGAAGTCGGCTGGCGCGAGTTCGCCTACCATTTGTTGGTTCATTTTCCACACACGTCCGCCAAGTGTTTGCGTGAAGCCTACGATGCGTTTCCTTGGACTGCGCCGAACGAACGCTTGCAAGCCTGGCAACGCGGCCGCACCGGCTATCCGATCGTCGACGCGGGCATGCGCGAGCTGTGGACGACCGGCTGGATGCACAACCGCGTGCGGATGATCGCGGCCTCGTTCTTGGTCAAAGATCTGTTGATTTCGTGGACGCACGGGGCAAGTTGGTTTTGGGATACGCTGGTCGATGCGGATCTGGCCAACAATACCCTCGGATGGCAATGGACGGCGGGCTGCGGCGCGGACGCCGCGCCGTTCTTTCGCATTTTTAATCCGGTGTTGCAAGGCGAAAAGTTCGATCCGCGCGGGGCCTACGTGCGGCGTTGGGTGCCGGAACTGGCCGAGCTACCCGACCAGTGGATTCATCGCCCCTGGGAAGCGCCGACGATGCTATTAAAGCTGAGCGGCGTGCGGTTGGGCGAGAACTATCCCGCGCCGATCGTCGATCATGCCGCAGCACGACAAGCTGCTCTGTCTGCGCTACGCTCAATCCGCGCGTTATAGGCACAACCAAGGGCTTCGCGCTAAGGCGCAAAGAGTGAGTAGAGTGGCCACGAATGAAATGATGGCCGCGAATGGATACGAATGGACGAGAATAATAATTTTAGAACTCATAACTTTATCCATCTCCCTCTGGGAGAGGTAGCGAGGTAACGAGCGGTGAGGGAAGACAGTGCCATCCGATCAAAATATTTTGTTAGAGCTTGCTAGATTCTTGATGAACCAGAATGTTCCTGCTCCCTTTGCGCCTTCGCGCCTTTGCGCGAGTACTGAACTGTTTTACTTGTTGGCCGGGGTTTACAAGTAATCCAGCAGCGTCAGTCGAGAGATTTGCGCCGTGATTTGCAACGAGGCTTGCAGCGTCGCCTGGCGCGCAGTCAGGTCCGAGATCGCCTCGGCCAGATCGACTTCAATCTCGTCCGACAGCGCCGCTTCGAGATCGATCGATTCGCTTTCCAACCGTTCGCTCAGTACGTCCAGCCCTTGTTGTCGCGCCCCCAATTCGGCACGCGAAAAATTGACCCCCGAGATGCTATCTTCGATGAGGTCGAACGCGCGATGGGTGTCGTTCAGTTCATTGGCCCGCAGAGAGGTTCGCAATCGAATCAGCGCGCTGAACACGCTCTTCACTTCCAGCGGATTGGTGTCGCGACCCGTGACGATATTCGAAGTGCCCCCCGCGGCAATCGCGGTTGCCGGCGCTGCGCCGATCAGGCCCGCGCCGGTGTTCGTGGTTTCGACCGCCGTGTCGAGTGTTGCGGCGAACGCGCCGCTCGGCTCGGCCGCAACGGCCGCGACAACCGTGTTCGCGGTGGTAAACGCGGCATCGTAGTCGATGGTCAGTGTGTTCGTGCCGGCATTGAACACCGCCGTCGCCGTGTCGCTGCCCAACGCCGTGTTGTTCCAGACGATCTGCGCGCCGTTGCGTTGCGGGCCGGACTGCGTGGCCGTAAATCGCAGGTCGTTGTTCGCGCCGCCGGGCGATACCGTGGTCGTGGCAAAGGCCGCCGGAGCTGCACCCGATGTGACCGTCGATTGCCCGACTGGTATCAGCCCCAAGTCTTCGGCCGCTTGACTGTTATTGACCTTGGTGATCGTCAGCGCGCCTGCGCCGGTCAGCCCATCGTCGACGATTTCCAGCCCGTTGCCATTGGTTGCCAACCGCGCGACGACGCGCGACGCCGGGTTAAGATTGTTCGCGTGCGTATTGATCTGCGTGATGACGTCGTCGATCGTCTGTGCGGCGGAAACGTCGAATCGCAGTTCAACGCCGTCTTTTCGGCGAATGATGAAGTCGTCGCCGATCTCGTTCGGATGGATGCCCAGACCGTGATTCAATTCGTTCAACCGTGTGCTGCCGGTCAGGGTGCGCACGCCGAGTTGCGTGGCGGTGGTGCCGCCGTTCTCGCCGATGGCAAAATCGGCACCGCTCAGTCGCGAGCGAATATTGATCGACGTGCCGTTCGCGTTGAGCTCGGCCAGCACATCGGCATCCGAGGCATTGAGTGTATTAAGCAGATCCTCGATCGTTTCGGCAGCGCTAATATCAATCGTGTGCGTCTGATCGCCGTTCAGAATCTGCAAGCCCGAGGTTTGGTCGAACTCGGCACCGCTGCCGCTCGCCGTGGTGCCGGTCGTGGTCGCGACGACATGCCCCAGACCGTTGTTGTCGGGATCGCGCGTAGGGTCTATCGCGGCCCCGAATCGGGCGTTAAACGTCGCGTCGGCATTCAGCACATCGCGAACTTGGGCGGCGGTGGTCACCCCTTCGGCAATATGAATGGTATAGGTTTGCGTGCCGGCGTTGTAGGTCACGCTTTCGGAGCCGGACACGGTATCGTCGACAAAGTTGAAGTTGTAGCCGTTGTTTGCCGCGCCGCGCGCGTTCGCCTCGATCAACAGTGCGTTGTCGCCGCCGGTCGCATCGAGCCGCGTAAAGGCGCGCACTCCGGTCAAGTCGCTCAGTTGCGTGGTGAGCTGCAAGCGGGTGTTCAAATCGCTACTGACCACGGGGCCGATGCCTAGCGAGCCATTGGCGATGATGCCCAGTTGCGTGGCCGTGGTGCCGCTGCCGACTTCACTGATGCGCAGGCTGCCGCCCCCCGCGGAATCCAGCGAAATGCTCAGTCCATTAGGGGTCACGTCGGCCGTAATCTTACGCCCGAACGGCGGATTGGCTTCGAGCAGGTCGGCGACGTCTTGCAGGGTGTGCGCCGCGCTGAGATCGACCGTGCTGCTGTTGACGCCGTCGGAAACTAAAATGCCGGCCAGCTCGATGCCGTTGCCGTTGTACAGCGACGAGATTTGCGTTGATCCGTTCACGATCGGGTTGAGATCGGTTGTGCCCTCAACCGCGGTTGAGAGCGCTCCGAACACCTCGCTGCCCGAGGCATTGGTTTCGAACAGAATATCGACGTCGGAGAAACTTTGCAGATCGGTCTCGTTGCCGTTAAACCGAACGAAATTCCCTTTGGTCTCGAACGGCACCTGATTGGTCCGCGAGCCGGCGAACAGAAATCGATCGCGAAATTGCTGATTGCCGGTGTCGACGAGTTGTTGGAGTGCGCGGTCCAGCTCTTGGGCCGTGGCTTCGCGTTGCAAATCGGTGGCCACGGTGCCCGAAACTCCCAGGGCCGAACCCTTGGCTTCGGAGAGCAAATTCGAAACGTTGGCAAGAGCCGAGTCGGTAGCGCTGAGATACGAGTTGTTGGTTTGCAGATTGGTTTTGACTTGGGTCTTTTGTTCCAGCAGACGTTGCAGCGCTACGGCGCGCAGCGCCGCCGGAGCATCTTGGCTGGGAAGCTGCACGCGCCGCCCGGTCGAGATCTGCTGCTGCAATCGCAACAGATCGACCTGATCGGATTGCAACTGCGACAACGACCGTTGGTAAACCAACGAGTCGCTAACGCGGGTGGTCGGAATGGGTGTGATACGAGGCATGTTTTCAGCAAACTACGGAAGACAGGTTAGAACCACGAAAGACGCGAAAGTCACGAAAAAGGGAAACACGGAAATTGAAGTCAAGCCTGCCGCGAAGACCACGAGGTTTACAGGAGGAAACGGAGAGAAATGGCCAACGACATCCCGATTCTCTCAAAACGTTCTCGCTACTAGTTGTCCCAAATAATCAGAAATCCGATGCAACCCTCTCCGTTCCCTCTGTTCCCTCCTGTTCGAACTTTCTTTCGTATGTTTCGTGTGTTTCGTGGTTAATTGCTTTGATTGATTTCACTATCTGTGGTTTTAAATGTTCACCAAAATCTGCAGCAGTTCGTCGAGCGCCGAAATGTATTTGGCCGAAGCCTGGAACGAGCGTTGATAACGGATCATCCGCACCACTTCCTCGTCGATGCTCACGCCGCTGACCGCGAGGCTTTGCCCGCGGAGTTGTTCCTCGAACACGCGCGCCCCCTCGGCCACCGAACCGGCCACGGTCGAGGCTTGCGTCACCTCGCTGGTCATCCGATCGTACAGCGCGGTCAGGCTCGAACCGTTGTTCGAGGCCAACGGCCGATCGAGAAACGCGGCCAGCGCGACCGCGGTTTTGGTATCCTCGCCCACGCCCCCTTGGCTGGCGGCAAATTTCGTCGGATCGCCGGCTACATAACTATTGATCGCCAAACTGCGCGCATCGTTGCCGGTAAATAACGTGTTGATGCCCAGGGCGGCCAGAACTCCGCTGGTGTCGTCGGCAAAGGCGAAGTCTTGATCGGGTGAATCGCTCGTAATCACCAAGCGTTTCTCGACATCGATCGACGCGCTGATGCCGTTGACGTTGTTGAGCGCTGCGGCGAGTGTTTCCAACGTGGTATCGTCGTTCAACCCGTTCAAATCGACGACGATATCCGTGGTCTGCGTGAGCTGCGTTTGTTTGTTGTAAACCTGAACTTTGAACGAACCGTTGACCGGCGTGAAGTCGAGCCCGGCTTCATCGAGCGCCGCATCAATCTCGTCGACGGCCGATTGGCTGGTCAGTGTTTGATAGCCGCTGAGCCCCTGTCCCGAGGAAAATACGCGATTGAATTCGAAGGCCAGCGTACCGGCGAAATTGTCCAGCGTGTCGAGAAATCCGCCCAACACGTCGTCGCGGCTTTTGATCAGGCCGGCAACTTCACCGCCGGTAATGTCGAGCTTCGAGTCGGTTTCTTCGAGATGAATTTCGGCCACGGTCAGGCCGCGGTTAGTGGTTTCGGCCACCGCCACGCGACGGGCCGTCCCGTCGAGCACCAGGTAATCTCCGGCGCTAAACACGGAAACCGCGCCGCTTTCTTGCTCGGTCACGTTGATGTCGATCAGCTTCGCCAGCCCCGTAAGCGCGACATGACGTTGGTCGCGCAAACCGACCGCGTCGCTATTCGATACGGAACCGCCTTCGGCCTCGGCGATGCGAATGTTCAACACGCGAATTTGTTCGGTCAGCCGGTTGATATCATCGGCCGCGCCGATCACGCGGTCGTCCAGGTCTTCGCGAATTTGCCCGACGCGCGTTGCGAGCCGGTTGATATCGCCCGTCAATGTCTTGGCCTTCAGCACCGAAAGATTTCGCGCCGCGGCACTTTCGGGCTGATTGAGAATCTCGGAGATGCTCGAGATAAAACTGTTCAGAGAAGAACTGAGATCGGTGTCGCTCAGCTCGTTATACAAGCTTTCTAGCTGGAGGTAAGTTTGTTCTTCGACTTCATTTCCGGAGCGATCGCTGGTGGCGCCGCGCAGCCGCTGCTCGAGGAACTTGTCGATTTTTTGCACGACCGCATCGACTTCGACACCCAGGCCCAGCAGCAAGTTGCCGGAGCGCTGCGTCGGCGCAGGCGAGAGAATGACCTCTTCGCGGATGTAGCCGGGCGTGTTGGCATTGGCTATATTTTGCCCGGTCACTTGCAGGCCGATTTGATTGGCTCGCAGCGAGTTATTGGCTAACTGGATTGAACTGAACAGCGACATCCGTGTGCCTGATCAATTAAGTAACGACCGACTACTCAAAAGACGAACGACAATTTAACACCGGGCCACTCGAACAGGAGGAAACAGAGGGAACGGAGTATGTTGTGAATTCATCAATGCATCCAACGAAAGTCGATACTGAAAAGCTCGACGATCGAACGTAATTCAACGCAAGCAGACACTACTCTCTGTTTCCTCTGTTAACTCCTGTTAATCGTTTTGGTTTTTGGCTGGTGAGAATCACCGCAAATAGACGCGAATCAAATCTTTGCCGATTTGCGTTCATTCGCATTCATTCGCGGCAATCTCCTAGAACTTCAATATTTTCACACTCTCCGTTTCCTCTGCTATCTCCTGTTCTGCTTTATGAAGTTCATTTCGCGTTGTTAACCGACCTGGTTGAGCAGTGTGCCGCCCGTGTCGGCAAATCCTTCTTTTCCATATGTCGGCTTTGTACGGCCGCCAGTGGCGATAATCTCTAACAACTGAGAAAGATGGATGAGCGTGCGCTGTGCTAGCACCCAGTTGGTCAGGCTATGGTGCTGGAGTTCGCGCGAGCGACGCTTCGCCTGGTCGATCTGGGGTGCAAGCTGGCGATGCTGCGCGGTTGGCAGCGATCGGGCAAGCGTTCGCAGATTTTTAGCCGGCAGGCCTTCGTCGTTGGCGCGTGCCAGCAGTGCAACGCGGCGATCTTGACACGCTTGCAGACGTTCGATGAGCGATGCTTCGCGCAGACTGAGCGCCGCGAGCCCTTCACCATCGGCCGAGAGCAGTAGTTGTCGCTTGTCGTTCAGCGTGGCGAGCAGTTCCGACTGCACGCTGGACAATTCGCCCAATAGCGCGGCAAACTCGGCTTCCCACGAGACGGTTGCCGCGCAGCTGTCTTCATCATTCATGATTTGAGAGCCATTCAGTTCTGCGGTGTGATTCATAGTTCTATCGTTCGGATTGACCACAGAGACACGGAGACACGGAGAGGGGAAAGGTTAGCAATAAATTGTTGTGTTAAGCACCGGTCGAAAAAAAACTTCCCGATAATCTCGCCCTCACCGCTCGTTCCTCACCGCCTCTCCCAGAGGGAGAGGGGTTAACAAGGAAGTTATTTTCCATCCGCCCCTAAGCTGCGACTATGGGTTGCGATCGCAAACTGCGGATTTACAGAATCCGAGTTTGTCATTCCTTCGATTTCTGTCCTCCGCCTCCGTGACTCTGTATCTCGGTGGCGAATTGCCTTTACTGACGATTGAGCGAGAACAATTCGAACATCGGGCCGGTAAATGTATCGGCCGAGGCTTCGGCCATTTTGTCGGCCAGAATTTGATTGAGCTGCGAGCGAAACACTTCTTCGGCTTGACCGCCGTGAAAGTAAGCCGGTTTGCCGATGGTCTTTTGCATCGCTCCGAGCATCTGACCGTAGAACGTCCCGCCGACGAACTTATCGAACGCCTCGCGCGTCGCCAGTTCGCCGGTGCCGCTGGGCAATTGGCCGGCCTGATGAGCCAACTCGGCTTGCGAGACGGTGTTGAACGTCGATAGGTTGCTGGGGATGTTCATGGTTCACTACTTGAATGCCGAAATTCAAATGTCGAATGAAAGACGAAGTTGAAACGGGCTAAGCCGCAAGCGCGGTTCGAAAGATCGCTCTATTCTCAATCTCATTTCACGCTTTCCGATTTCACGCTTTCACGCTTTTGAATTCTTACTTCACTTCGCACTTGCATCATTCGACAATCAGCGTGCCATGCAATTTGCCATCGCGCTCGATTCCTTTGATGATCACGATGATGTCTTCGGCCGGAACTTTCAGAGCATTCAATGCCTCGACCAAATTCTTCAGCTTGGCGGTCGGCTTGGTCGCCGTGTCGACCGGTACGAAGCGGTTCCCCTTGGGCGGCTCGCCGGCGGTTTCGATCACCATGTTGCGATGTGTCACCGCGACCGCGCCGATTTCGACATCGCCGCTGATCACGATGCTGCCCGATCGTTCGTTGATGACGACGCGCGATCCGGTTTGCGGTTCGAGCATCGGCAGACTCATGACTTGTGAGACGAATGCCACGACATCGTCTTTGTATTGCGGGGGAATACTGACTTCGATGTTGACTTGATCGAGGGCCCGTGCCAGGCGGCCGTCTTTGCTCTGAAAACTAAGTTGGCTTTCGATCAACTCGGCGACATCTTGCGAGACTTGAAAGTCGGCATGGTTCTTGTTCAAGACCAGCGTGATTTTTCCATCCTTGATGAACGGGTTGCTGAAGTCTTCTTCCAAGCGGCAGCCGCGATAGATTTTGGCCGTGGTTTTGATCTTCGGATCGTCGAGCTGAATCGGGCCTTGAGCAAATGCATACACGCGCTGATCGCCGAGCTGCGGCCCCAGCAGCGGCGTGGTCAGCAGAATTCCTTTTTCCAAACTCTTCGCCGCGCCGATCGAGCTGACCGTGCATTCGAGGATGTCGCCCTGGCGAGCCCCGGCGGCCGGAATCGTGGCGGTGACCATCACCAACGCGACGTTCTTGGCATCCTTGAGTTCCAGCGGACCTTTTTCGCCGATCGGGTTATTCATCTTTTGCAGCATCGTGGCCAGGCCGCGAATCGTGGGCAGAAAACTTCCGCCGTCGCCGGTGCCGCCAAGGCCGATGATCAGGCCCAGCCCTTGAATCGTATTTTCTTCTTGGCCTTTGAGGCGACAGATGCTCTTGAGCAGTGTGCGCGCCTCGGTCGTTCGCGGCTGAGCGACGCCGAAGATGGTCAGAAGGAGCAAAATTATTTTGGCGAATCGGGTCATAGCGGCGATTTGGTCAGTTGTCCGTTGTCCGTTGTCCGTAACGCGCGAACTTTCCACTGCTATTCTCATCTCACGCTTTCCGATTTCACGCTCTCACGCTTTGGTCCCTCGGCGGGGACGCCGAGGCTCTGAAACGTTTTTCATTCCACATTCCCCATTCCGATTTCCCCATTTGCTTAAAACGGTGCCCACTTGTCGTACCACTTATTCAGCCAACCGCGGCGATAAGAATCGCGCACATGTCCGACCGTGCGGCGATTGATGCTCAGCTCGGCAATGGCGTCGCTGGTGATTCGATTCCGCGGATCAACGTCTTCTCGCCGAACAATTCCGGTCAATGCGTTTTCCCAAATTTCGTCGTCCAACTGCACTCGTTTGCGAGCCTCGATCACCAGATTGCCGTTGGGGCGAATATCGACCACGCGGGCCGTGATGTTGAACTTCAACGCCTCGCGGGTTTCAAGCTCGCCGTTCGCGCGAACCTGCGAGTTGTACGTGCCGGTCGCCTGGGGCGAGCCGTCGATTTGCGGAGCCGGTTTCAGGCTCAAGCCGTTCAGTTCCACCCAATTGCTCAGCACGGCGTTCAGGCTCAAATTTTTCTTGCCGTCGAACTCGCCTTCGCTGATCAATTGCGACGATTCGATCACGATCACCGTGACCAGATCGTTCAGCTTAATCTCGCGCGGCGGCAAGATTTCGCGATAGGTCAATGAGCTAGTGGCCAGTGGAATACCGCCGCGCTCATCGCGTTGATACAAGCTCGACCGTTGCGCGTGGGCGACGCCCGCAAGCTGCATCAGGAAAATCATGACGAGCCACGCGATCGCGCGGGCCGTACACATTGCATAAGTTTGAGTCATGTGCATTGCGATTGATTTCGTTAGGTCAAGTGCTGGATTTGGCCGCAGAGGACACCGAGAGCACCGAGAAACGCCGAAAGGGTTTGCCGCGAATGGATACGAATGAACGCGAATGACGAACGCCGAAATACAAATGTCGAAGGAATGACGAAAGTCAAAATCCGAACGGAAAGGTCAATGTCGCAATCGGTGCATTTCGAGCTTTCCGCTTTCACGCTATTTATTCCACATTCCCCATTCCGATTTCCCTATTCGATTCTCTGTGATCTCTGTGGCAAATACCTCTTGCCGTGATTGCTCTTATTCACCGCACACTCGGCGCGGCACCCATAATCTCCACTTCTTGCAAACCGCACACCCGCGCCAACAATGCCTTGCGATTCGACAACAGCTCGACGTTGATCAAATCGCCTTCGCTCCCTTCATCGCGAGCACGCGCTCGGGTATGAACCTGCACTCCGCCCGACCGCGAATACAGCTCGACCACGTCGCCACGGCGGACCATCAACGGCATGCGAACATACTGAGCATCGAGCGGTTGCCCGGCGGCAATGTTGCGAGCCGCTTCACGACCCACCAGCTGCTCGACGGTTTCGAA
>JAYTAU010000342.1:0-4084 GCA_043737375.1 Planctomycetia bacterium | reverse complement strand
GTCGTTGCCTGCGCCTTGCATCTTGGTGAATTTCATGGTGTGTGACGACCCACTGTAAGTATCGATTCCCATTCGGCGACAGGCCTAAGCCGAATCGGCTTGAACAAGCAGAGGATTCTACGAGAATGGCCCGGTCCGATCAAACCCGGAAAGCGGTGGGAATAGCGGCTTGGGGTGGGATCGCGAACATGCGGTATTTCCGAACTTGCGAAGGCAATGCCGATAGAAGATTTCAACGACCATTGTGCTTGCGTCGAAGCGTTGCCCAATCCTCATCCCTCGTCCCTCTTTCAGCCCGTCAAATCCAATTGCCCGCCGGCGCTGCCCGTCGTGTCGATGCTCTTACGCGGTAGCGCGGGGTCGGTGCCATCGTGGGCAGTAGGCTTGGGAGCCGTCAACGGATGCTCCCACAAACGGCGACCATCGGCATCGCGATCGTTGGTGCTATGCTCTTCGCCGTCGGTGGCGCCGATGCCTTCGGCCTTCTGAGCACTTTCGGCTTCCTTGATCTCTCCCGATTGGCGAGTCGTATCCGACTGCGTTCGATCGACGCCGGCAGCGCGCTGCGAACTGGGCGTTGCGGCAACGCTAGCAAAGAATCCCAACGGTCCTACGCTCATGGCCGTTCTCCTGCGACGAAGGTGTGGCAGTTCGTTCGGACGGTTTAAATCTGGGTGTGGTGCTTCAAGCAAACCCGAAGCGTCAGCGCGGCATAACCTTCAATCGCAAGGCTTCCTCGCTGACGCGTCGGGTTAGGATGTACATCACGACCTTTCAAGAATAGCTTATAATCGCCGTTGCCGTTTAGCTTCATCGTACGTCCATTCCCGGACGTTGCGCTTGCGGCGGCAGCGGTAAAACTTGATTCGGAGGCTGAGCCGCCGAACGACCCATTCCGCCCGAATTGGTATTAGTCGGATTTCTGCCGTATTGCGCGCTGCCATACGGTCCGCCGGTGGTTGGAACAGGCGAACCGTTGCCGATGGCCGCGCGGCTCGACGGTCCGCCAAATACACCGGTGCCCAATTGCTGCAATGTTTGACTCAGCCCGGGCAGCGCTTCGCGTCGAATTTTCGGATCGGCCAAGTTTCCTTCGACATGAATCTGCAAAATTTGCTGGCCGATTGCGCCGAGCACGTCTTTCAACACCGGAACTTGTAGTTCGCTACGGCCGACAATCGCACTGAGCGTGGCGCGAATTTCGGTATCGAGATTCATTTCGCCGTTACCCACCAGACTGATCGCATCGCCGCTGAACTCGATCTTGTCGAGGTACACATGCGCGCCGTCGATTCTGAAATCGACATCGCTGGTTGTAAACGCTTTGGTGTTGGGCTGACGGATGCTGAGAATTTTCAGCAATGCCACCATCACCGGCAATTCATAAATATCGGCCTCGCGCAGACGGACCTGACCTTTGCCCCCCAGCGTATGCAGGCCGGCGCCTTCACCCGACAAATCGACGCTGGCTTCGACTTTGCCTTTTAATTTTTGTTTGCCGGGCAATTGGTCGCGCGCAAACCGTTGCAAATCGCCGTCGGTCAACGTGGCTTGCACCAAGTAGCGGCAGGGTTCGCCCATGCCGACCCACAAATCGGCCAGCACGGTTCCGCCGTATAGTTTGGCAGTGGCGCGTTGCGGCGGCTGACCGGCCTCGCGGCGAACCGCTTGTGCTCCGAAGATCAACTGCTTGTCGTCGATCCAAATCGGTCCGCGAACTTCGGTAAGCTGAAACTCCTTGTAGATCAGACTGTCGAGATTCAAGCCGCCGCGCGATCGCAATTCTTTACCGTCATGTTCGCCGGCCAACCAAATACTTCCATCGACATGACTCAGCAACACACCGCAATGCAACGTGCTCTGTCGCAAGTCGAAGGTCAAATCCCAGCTCGATCGCAATGGTTGAGCCGGATCGGCGTTGCCGATTAGTTCCAGTTTTCCATCGATGTGAATAGGGCCTGTCGGATTAAGATCGCCGACGACTTTCTTGAGTTTGCCCGGCAGCGCCGCCAGCAAATCGCGATCGGCTCGCAAGCGATCGACCAACAGCCGATTGAATTGCAATCGCCAGTTACCTTGCTTATCGAATTCGCAAACCCCCGTCGCATAGATGGGCGTACGCTCGTGAACGGCGCGAATATCCTTGAAGTCGACGCGCCCTTCGCGATAAGTAAACTGTCCGCGAATCTTCTCCATGCGATACGGAAAAAACATCGGCTCGATCGAGGTTGTGTCGCCCAAAGGTTCGGCACGGATCTGCACATCCAAAACTTTACCGGCGGATAGATAGCTGACCTGTGCGGCGAGATCGATTTGGCCGCGCGGCTTCAACGAACCCCAAACTTTTTGCGCCTTGGCCGGCAATGCGTCGCGCAGCTCCTCTTCGAGCACTACACCCGTGCCGGCAAAATTCAAAACCAACTCGGTGCCTTGTTCGATGGGACGCAACGATCCGCGACAAGTGATTACGCCCGTATCGTTGATGCCTTCCAAATTTTCGAAATTCCACGACCCGTCGGACATCTGAATCGTGCCGCGGACATTACTGAGCGGATAGGGAAATTTTTCATAGCGCACGCTACATCGGTTCAGTTCGATCGTGAGTTGTTGATGTACCCCCTGACGCTGCGGGTCGGTACGTTCGATGCGCATCAGGCCGTTGACGGTGCCGGACGGATTGAGCGACGTAACGACCTCGCGGGCTTTCTCGGGCAGCGCGGCCAACACGTTCTGATCGATCGGCAGTTCGGTTCCCTGAATTTCGACGCTGCCGGTAAATTGCGGGCCGGGGTTGTCGATCGTGCCGGAGATTTTGACGGGCCGTCCGCCGGCATACGCGACCAGATCGAGCGCGAGCCGCTGATCCTTAAGCGTCATCGTGCCCGCGGTTCGGTCGAGTCGATAAGGAAATTTGTAGTAGGTGAACGAAACATTCAAACATCGCAGCTTAAGCTCGGGAGTCCATGTTCGACCGTCGTAGACTAAGCGCAGTTGGGCATCGACTTCACCCGCCGGCTTGAACTTGCGCCAGGTTTCGAGCAAAGCTCCTTTCAAGAAGCTCTCCCATTGATGACCGATTGCGAGCCGATCGGCTTCGAGTTCCATGATCATCGGTGCGCCGGCAACCAGGCCGGCAAGTTGCCCCTTCGCTCGAATCGACGTATGGCCGCTCTTGGCGGTGAGTTGGTGAACCACAATGCCTTGATTGTCGGCGCGAAAGTCGACAAACAATTCGGTTAGCACCTGAGGCACGCGCGGGTCGTCGAACCGACCGTGCTGGAGTTGCCCTGCGACTTCGAAACGTACCGGCTGGGCATCGTGCGGCAGATATTGCGCACGAAATTCGATCGCACACTCGCCGCGCAGTGCCGCCAGCGGCTCTAGCTGCTTGGACAATTCAGTCGGCAGCGATTGACGGAACTCGGGCGAGACATTCAGCCCGCTGATCGAACCCGACAACGCGATATCGCAGGCATTGGCTTCGACACGTCCGGTCAGTTCGATGCGTTGGAAGTGGTCGCCTGAAGTCGAACCGCGAAACTCGATGGCGGGCGACGAGGCATCGGCGGTGGCATAGACCGGCTGCATATGCAGATTGAAGTCACGAACCGTAAAACTACTGGGCGTTGGCTTGGTGGTATCGACGAGTTCGATCGTCGCCGATTCGATTCGAATCGGGACGCGACGTTTACTGAATTGCGGCAGCGGCATCAACTGGGAAAGGCTCCAAGCGCCATCGCCGGCACGCGTGGCGCGGAGCCGCGGACGGCGAATCAAGATGCGTTCGACGACCGGCTCGCCCTGGAGAAATTCTTGGATGTCCGTCGGGCAGGTGAGCACGATTTCGTCGAAGTAGGCCAACTCGGCGTCGGAGCCCGAACGTTTCGGATCGGAGAAGGTGATGCCGCGAATTTCGATCCCTTCGCCTTCGACTAACATCGCCGAACGAACTTCGACGCGCAGATCTTGATAATGCCCGGCGAGTTTTAATTGGACGCGCAGCCGGATCTCTTCGTTGACATGGTTATAGAAATAGAATCCTGCTCCAAGCGCCGCGGCCAGCGCGACGAGGATCATCAGTTTG
>JAYTAU010000341.1:0-1535 GCA_043737375.1 Planctomycetia bacterium | reverse complement strand
TCACGTACAAGCAATACGTCAACCTGGGCGTGGCGGTCGATACCGAACGCGGACTGATCGTGCCGGTCATTCGCGATGTCGATAAGATGACCATTCCGCAGATCGCGCAGGCGCTCTCGGCGATGGCCGAAAAGGCCCGTAACGGGCAGACCGCCATCGAAGAGATGCGCGGCGGTTCGTTCACGATCAGTAACCTGGGCTCGATCGGCGGCACCTACAGCACGCCGATCGTCAATCCGCCCGAGGTGGCGATTCTGCTGGTCGGCCGATCGCGGAAGCTGCCGGTCGTGGTCGACGGCGACCGAATCGAACCGCGTTTGATGATGCCGATGAGCATTTCGTATGACCACCGCTTGGTAGACGGCGCGGCAGCCGCGCGATTCTTGAACGAAGTGATCAACTACCTGCAGTCGCCTGGCCGGCTGTTGCTGGCACAGTAAGCGTTGGTGAGCAGCCGGTCGGGAACGGCTTCGTCACTGCAGAAATTGCCGTCGCGCTAGCGACCGGGTTCGATACCGGCTGTGGATTTGGCCTCGATTGCCGTTGAAAATTGCCGTTTTTTGCACACATTTGGGAAAATTTTGCAATCCACCGACGAATTCGTTGACACGCTTTGCAGCGAAACTACAATCAGCAGATACACAAAGTCTCATCTTGCATTTACAGGTAACGCCATGCGTCAACTGAATTTGATCGGATTGGTCTGCCTCTGTATCTCGACGGGCGGGTCCACTGCGCAAGCGGTTGTAGTCGTTGCTACGGATTTTCAAACCAACGGCACCCAGTCGTTGCCGCATACTTATGCACCAAGTTCGACCGACCTCATCAATGGGCTATCGACATCTGCCGAAACCGGGAATTTCTCGCAAGAAGGTACAGGGGGCACTTCGGTTCTGACCAACGGAACTTTCACTTCACCGCTCACGAGAGACGCTAGTGGCCCATTTCAGTTTAGTACTTTTGCAACTGGCGGAAACAGCGGGGGTACAAGCCTAACGTACACTTTGCCCACAGCCAGCGATGTTAGTAGTATCGTGGTGTATGGCGCTTGGCAAGATGGTGGTCGCGATCAACAGGCTTACTCGGTGCTGTATTCAACAGCGGTTGCTCCCGGGATCTTTATTCCGCTGACCACTGTTGACTTCAATCCGCCTTCTCCCGGCCAGTTTCCCCAGGCTACGCGTGTGACCTTGACCGATAATGCGGGGAATTTGGCCAGTAATGTCGCCGCATTGCGTTTCGATTTCAATGCAACCGAGAACGGCTACTCGGGCTATGCCGAAATCGATGTGATCGGGGTACCGGTCCCCGAACCCACGTCGCTGGCCCTCGGCGGACTGGGCATCATCGGCTTGTTGACTGCTGCCCGACGAAGACGCAGCGCATAGCACACGCCGATAAGCCGCGATACCCGTTATTCGTTTTCGATCAGGGGGCGGCTGTTCTCGCGAATGAATTCTGCATGAGGCGCTTGTCCGTTTCGCCCCGCGCGACGGAGAGCACCAACTCGGTGTAGTCGTCTTGGTCCGCGATCA
>JAYTAU010000340.1:0-4085 GCA_043737375.1 Planctomycetia bacterium | reverse complement strand
CCGGCCTGCCCGAAGGATTTCGCACGCTGGTCAACGATTCGACCGGCCCCGTCGTGTACAGCGTAGGGACGTCGGCCATGTTGGTCGTGATGTTTATTTTCCGCCGCTTTTTCGTCAAACCGGATGTCGCTTGGACTCTGCTGAATTTGTCGCTGTTCCTCATGGGCTTGGCCATGACCAACTCCGATTTCGCGGCCATCGTCACCAAGCCGGACAACGTACCGATCGTAGGGCTAGTGTTTTTGTTGGGGTTCTTCACCTGGCTGGCGACTGCAAAAGCTGTGGTCAACGACGACCGCATCGCACAGGGTTTGCCGCCCATGGAAAAGCTCGACGACGAAAAAGTGCTGGTCTGGCCCGACTTGGTCTACACCGAACTGATTTGCATGATCGCGTTAACCGCGTTCTTGCTGCTGTGGGCGATCGCATTAAAAGCCCCGCTCGAAGAACCGGCCAGCAGCGTAAAAACTCCTAACCCGTCGAAAGCCCCTTGGTACTTCCTCGGCTTGCAGGAGATGCTGGTTTACTTTGACCCTTGGTATGCGGGCGTGGTGCTGCCGAGCCTCGTGGTGTTTGGACTGATGGCGATTCCGTTCATCGATTTTAATAAGAAGGGCAACGGCTATTACACCATCGCCGAGCGCAAATTTAGCTATATCATCTTCCAGTTCGGCTTTCTGGAGATGTGGATCACGTTGATTATCTTGGGCACATTTCTGCGCGGGCCGAATTGGAACTTCTTTGGGCCGTTTGAATTTTGGGATCCCCATAAAGTTGAAGTAGGGAATAATAAAGATTTATCACAGTTTTTCTGGGGTGATTTGCTGGGGCAAAGCTTGCCGAAAGCGCCCATCGGGTCAAGCGGCGGCCTGGAATTGCTGTATATCCTTTGGCGAGAAGCGCCAGGTATTATCGTCACGCTGCTGTACTTCGTGCTATTGCCTCCTCTACTGGCTGTCACCGTATTTCGCAAATTTTTCGTACACATGGGCTTTATCCGCTTCATGCTGATGTCGAACTTGTTGCTGTTCATGTTGTCACTGCCCATAAAAATGGTGCTGCGCTGGGTCGTCAATTTGAAATATTTCATTAGCATCCCCGAGTACTTCTTGAACTTCTGACGATGCAAAGTGCGTTGCACCACAGAGTCACGGAGACACCGAGATGAAAATGGGGAAAGGCGAATGCGGAATGGGGAATGAATATTACGATTTTCCATTTTAATAGCTACTTCCAACCCCGATCCCTGACCCCCGATTCCTGATCCCTGATTTTATATGCCCGCTACCGAGCAAACTTGGCGCAACTTGAAGTGGCTACACGTGGTGTTCGGCGTTTCGTCGGTCGCCATGCTGATTGCCACGATCTGGATGCTGGCCGACGATCACAACCGCCCTTGGAAGCGCTATCAGCGCGAGTTCCAGAATATCGAAACCTGGACTGCTCAGGCCCGGATCGACGAGCAAAAAAGCACCGAATACATCCAAGAACAATTACGACTGGAAGCACAACTCGAAACCGCTCGTCGTCAGCCGATCGACAACAGTACTTTAACTGCGTTCATAGCCCAGGCGAAACAAGTCGCCGATGATAAACCGGCTGCGGAATTTATCGAAGCCGATGCCAAGCGACTACCGAGCGGCACCAATCTGAATGACGAACAACTTGCCATTCGCAATGGCATGGTCCAGCGCATGCGCGACGTCATCGGCCGCGCCAGATTTCGCGAAAACAACCTAGCAGGCGATGTGAAAGTCGTCCGCGCACAACTCGATAAGGCAAGGGCCGATTACGAGATCGCCGTCGGCAACTCCCGGTCGCAAACCGAACTAAATGACAAGCAAGCCGAGTTCGACCGGATCGAAGCACGGCTCGAAGGCCCCAAGTCGGACGCTTTCCAATCGTCGGCAGTACTCCCGACTGAATCGTCTAATTCTGCGGCACCTGCGAAGAGCACTAAAAGCAGCCAAAAAATCGCCAAGTCCTCTGCTCCCGCCGGTACCGGGCTGTTGTTGCAATTGCAACAAGCCAAGCTGCATCGCGAAGCACTCGATACGATTCTCAAACAATTCACCGCGCCCGAAGATGCCGCCGCCAAGAAATTGGCAGAACATCGTTTGAAGCTCGAACAGCTTCACAAGGCACTCGGCGAGCGAGCGCCCAATATCGGCAAAAGCGTTTTGGATTTGCCCATTTTGGATGCGTTTGGCAGTCAACTGCGGATCGAACAAATTTGGCTGCCGCAACTGACGTTGAATAATAATTTTCGCGATGTGGCCCGCTTCGATCGCTGCACCACCTGCCATCAAGCGATGGACAAAACCGCGCCGGGCGCGCCGACCGAGCCGGGATACCGACCCGAGCAGCTTCTAGCGTTACAACTGGAAACGCCGAAGACCCGTCCCGATACTGCCGCCGTGGTCGAGACCTCGTCCGATCAAGAACAAAACAATACTGCATTGCGAACGATCTATGGCTTTCAGCTTGCCGAGCGCGGCCTGGTAACTGCCGACAACGTTACCGTCAGTGTCGTCCTGCCCGATACCGCTGCGGCCCGCGCGGGGCTGGCCTCGGGTGATGTCCTTGAATCCATCGCAGGAGCGAAAATTCTCGATAAACCGCGCGCCGTCGATGCACTGCTTCAATCGCCCAATTGGGGGCAACCGCTTGCACTCTCGGTTCGGCGCGGATTGCCGCATCCGTTCAATTCGCATCCGCGATTGGACCTGTTCGTCGGGTCGCTCAGTCCCCATCCGATGGGCAAATTCGGTTGCACGATTTGCCATCAGGGGCAGGGCAGTTCCACTTCGTTCGAGTGGGCTTCGCACATGCCCAACACGCCCGACGAAGGGGCCCGTTGGTCGCAAAAACATGGCTGGTTCAACAACCATCATTGGATTTTTCCGATGCTTCCCGAGCGCTTCGCCGAGTCGAGCTGCTTGAAGTGTCATCACAACGTGACGGAGCTGCAAGCCGGCAGCAAGTTTGTCGAGCCTCCGGCCCCGAAGCTGACCAAAGGTTACGATTTGCTGTTGAGCTATGGCTGCTATGGTTGCCACGAGGTCAACGGCTACGACGGTCCGTCGCGCCGCATTGGGCCCGATATGCGAAACGAGCCGAACTTCTTTGCCGCGGCGGCGCAGTTGATGCATAGCCCGATTGCCGCGGACGTGCGGGCCGTCGCTGCGGGAGATGAAAGCTCCCAACCGCTGAAAAGTGTCGGCCAGCGGCTCACTCAAATCGTGCAACTTTCAGACACCGTGCTGAAGGGTCAAGACGACAGCGCGTCGCGTCGCAGCTTGCAAAGCCAACTATCGCAATACATTAAGTCGAAGGATTACCAGAGCGACATTCAACTTTATAAAAACCTAGCCAACGCTGCTTCCAAGCAGGCATTGCAAGCCGGCGACCAAGACCAAAAATCGCAGATCACCCGCCAGACCGAAAACTACTGGCAAGGAGCGTTGTTCCTGCAGCAGGAGTTTCCTAAACTCGAATCGTTACTACGCGATGTCGAAGCCGCCGGCCAATTGCGCAAGGTCGGGCCTAGTTTGCGTCATGTTGCCAGCAAAAACAGCTTCGAGTTTTTGTACGACTGGATCGAAGAGCCGCAACGCTTTCGACCCTCGACTAAAATGCCGCGGTTCTTCGGACTCCACGACCACCTCGACGGTGCCGGACTGCACGAAGCCAAACAGTACGAACCGGTCGAAGTTCGCGCGATGAGCGAGTATCTGCTGCTGGCCAGCCAACCGTTCGAATTTATCAAGCCGTATGAGGGGATCGATCAGCCCGCCTCGGTCGAGCGCGGCAAGAAGGTGTTCGAAACACGCGGCTGCTTGGCTTGTCACTCGCACAGCGATTTTCCGAATGGCAAGGCCGATCAGGGCCCCGATCTTTCGCGGATGGGAGCAAAACTGGCGTCGAACGACCGCGGGCGAGATTGGTTGTATAGTTGGGTTCGCGATCCGAATCGTTATCACGCGCGAACCGTCATGCCCAATACGTTCCTCGAACCGATCAAGGGCAACGAAGGGACGAGCGATCCGGCGGCCGATGTAACCGACTATTTGATGGGTTCGCAG
>JAYTAU010000339.1:0-10035 GCA_043737375.1 Planctomycetia bacterium | reverse complement strand
AGTGATGCTTAGCGGTGCGGCCAACGGCCCACCCGTGAACGGCGTTGGGCTTAACAGCCGAAAGCCAAATGTTGACATCAATATCGATGGTGTCTACGTTATTATAGAGCACTACAATTATTAGCGTGCCGCTTCGTCAAATCCACACAGGATCGCCCTTTCAATGTCTCAACCAACACCAGCCGCAGCGACTCCTTCCACTCCCACCCGTCGCTCGTTCCTCTCGACTGCGGCTGCGGCTTCTACCGGCGCGGCGATCCTGGCCCATTTGCCCGTCGCGCGCGCGGCGCATGCGGCCGGTAGCGACGTGATCAAGGTCGGGCTGATCGGCTGCGGCGGGCGCGGTACCGGCGCAGCGATGAACGCGCTCTCCGCCGACAAGCATGTCAAGCTGACCGCGTTGGGCGATGCGTTCGCTGATCGCCTGGAAAGCAGCCTGCAGAACATTCGCAAAGCGGGAGGCGATAAAGTCGATGTCGCGCCCGAGCGATGCTTTGTCGGCTTTGATGCTTATCGCCGCGTGATCGATAGCGGCGTGGATGTGGTGCTGCTTTGCTCGCCGCCGCACTTTCGGCCCGCGCAGTTGGAGTACGCCGTCTCCGCCGGCAAGCATGTGTTTTGCGAGAAGCCGGTTGCCGTCGATGCGCCGGGCGTGCGCAGCGTGCTGGAGTCGTGCGAGACGGCCAAGCAAAAGAAGCTCAGTATTGTCTCGGGTCTTTGCTATCGCTACGACCTGGCCAAGCGCGAGACGATCGCGCGGATTCACGACGGCGCGATCGGCGATGTGACCAGCATGCATGTGACCTATCTGACCGGCACTCTCTGGCATCACGGTCGCAAAGAAGGCTGGAGCGACATGGAGTGGCAACTGCGCAACTGGCTGTACTTCACCTGGCTCTCGGGCGATCATAACAACGAACAGCATATTCACAGCCTGGATAAAGCGGCCTGGGTGATGAAGGACGAGCCTCCGGTTTCATGCACCGGCATCGGCGGGCGGCAAGTTCGCACCGAAGAAAAATTCGGCAACGTGTTCGATCATTTCGGCATCGTGTACGAATATGCCAACGGTGCCAAGTTGCACTCGTACTGCCGGCAAATGGCCGGCTGCGAAGTCGACGTGAACGACCAGATGGTCGGCACTCGCGGCTCGGCGCAAATCATGAAACACTCGATCACAGGCGAAAACGCCTGGCGACGCCGCGACGCCGCGCCCAACATGTACCAGCAAGAGCATGACGAACTGTTTGCCAGCATTCGCAACGCCGCGCCCATCAACAATGGCGTCTACATGGCGCACAGTACGCTGCTGGCGGTGATGGGTCGCATGGCAGCCTACACCGGACAGAAAGTCACCTGGGAGCAGGCGATGAAATCGACCGAGCGACTCGGGCCGACGACGTACGATTGGGGCGCCGCGCCGGAGCCGGTGATTGCCGTGCCGGGGATTACGAAACTCGTTTAGCCGCTCACTGCTCGTCCCTCGTTGCTCACTCCGCCTCGCCTTACCCCGACGCACTCAACACTTTTAGATCCGCTCGTTGCGTTTCGTACGTCGTATCGAACGCCAGCGCCGCCGCGTCTGGCGTGACGCCCCAGTGTTCACACGCTTTCGCGTACACTGCGGGCCACCAATTGCGATGCTCGGTCAGACCCTGCTCGATGTAACTACGCCAGTGCGAGACGACTTTCGTCCAGCAGCGATCGCCGTAGTCGAGCGACTCTTTCAGCCCGGCAAAATCTTTCACATACCAATCGCGGCCGATCCGCGCGTGCAGTACTTCATCGGCCCAATCGAAATCTTGAAACAGCTTTGACAACGGGTCGCCCGACAGCGTGCCGACTTCCCATTCGAAACGCTTGCCGGTTTTCGGCATCAAACCTTGTTCGATGAAGAACAACACTGCGTGCCGCTCGATCGGCGTGAGTTGCGTGTTGAGGTTCAGCGACCAAGTGAAGTTGATCGGAATCGTGCGCCAATCGATTTGCAGTCGCGCAAAGCCGACCTCGCCCATCATGGCGTGCCGGGCTTCGTCCCAGAGTTGTCGCGACATCTCCAGGTAATAGCCCCAGGGCTTGCCAGGCGTTTCGGTGATGATACTGGCCATCATCTCGGGTACGTCGATTTCTCGCAGCCGCTTGTAGTACATCATCAGCGTTTTATCGCGCGGGCTGTAGCGCTCGTCGTACAGAAACGCCTCGGCATTGACACCGGCGTTGTAGGAGTCGGCGAAGCGCTCGTCGCGCCGCGGTATGCGATCGTATTGATAGGGACTGGCAGAGAAATGCGGGTGAAGCGTGGAGGGTGAAGTGTCGTCTTCTGTAGGGAACGTGCCTCCGTGCCGTTCCGGAATCTGTTGCAATCCCGGAATGCCACGCGGCGCATCCCCGACCGGCATTCCCGCTTCAAACAAACATTGATCCAGCAATATCAGCCAGTCGTTATGCTGCGAACGAACTTCCGCAGCGACCAGCGCCGCGATGGCACGCTCGCCGAACGCATGCATGTTGTGCAATTCGAGCAACGCAAATCGCGATAGTCTTACCGACGGAGCATCGGCTAACTTGTGCGTATCGGCGATATATTGCTCGAACGACGCGATCAGCATCGGCACGGCGCGACCATACGCGCCCAGGAGCAACCCTTCGGTCGTCGGCGCGGCCAGAATCTCGTCGAAGAATAATTCCAGTGCCGGGTGCGGAACATCTTCGAGGCCCAGCGGCGGCTCGCGCATTTCACCGACCCGCTTACGCAAGGCCGCGACATGCTCGGCGCACAGATACGCATGATGACTGAACGCCGTCTTCAACTCGTAGATCGGCTCGGCGGTGATCCGCGCCGTCAGGATGCCATGCAGCCGGCGTAGTGAATAATGAAATAACTTCAACCGTGTGGTACACGCTTCGACACTCAGGCCGATCTGCTGCGCCTCGGCCATCGAACACAGCCCGGCCAGCGGCGGCAGATCGCGATAGGATTGGTATTGAGATGCGGTGTTCATTGGAGTTCTCTCAATTCAATTACGTTCTCATTCGCGTTCATTCGTATCCATTCGCGGCCAATTCTTATCCACAGAGTTCACAGAGGACACCGAGAGCGGGAACGGAAAAAAAGCTGTTGCGGTTTTGTCGATCAAAAAAGCGATTGCTGATCGCTGCTTTAGGATTTTGTTGGCCTCGGTGATGAAGTTACGAATCGTCAATGGCCAACTTCGAGCCTCCAGTCCCGAGCCTCTAGCCCCAAGCCCCACATCCCTCTTCTCTCGCCGCTCATCCCTCGCTCCCCGCCCCTCGTCACCCATCGTGCGGCAGTTTCGGCCGGATTTCCAGCACCACGCTTTCCGAATCCGTGCCCGGTAACGGATAGGCAGCCAGCTTGCTCAATCGCAGTCGCGACATCAGTCCGCGCTCGCGGGCCGCGGCGCGCTCTTCGACCCAGGCCGGCCCTTTGATCAACAGCAGCCGACCGAATTGTTCCCAATACGGCTCGAACCAAGTCACCAGTTTGGCGATCGGCGCGACCGCCCGCACGACCAGCGTATCGAATTGGCCGAGCACCAGCAGTTCTTCAGCGCGGCGATGATGCACAGGCACGGCGAGTCCGGCGGTGGTGACGATCTCTTGCACGGCCTTGGCTTTTTTGGCGATCGACTCGCACAGCTCGACTTCCAAGTCCGGTCGCACTATCGACAGGATCACTCCAGGGACTCCCCCGCCGGTGCCGACATCCAACACGCGATCGCCCGAGTCGATGAACCGTTCGAGCCACATGCTGTCGACCACGTCGCGCGTCACGAATTTTTCGTAGTCGGTATGCCGGGTCAGATTGATGTTTTCGTTCATCGCCCACAACGCACGGGCGTACCGATCAAGCAGTTCAATCTGGTCGTCTTCGAGTTCTATTTCGTGGCGCGCCAGTACGGCGGCCAGAGTTTCGGGCGTATCGTTCAACGTAGATCCTAACGTGTAGCCATAAAAAGCTGTATCCGACGAACGGAACCATCTTACCTTGGCTTGACGAGCTAAGACTAGCCGGGTGCCCTGCCACCCGTCGCACGTAGGACGGACTTCTGGTCCGTCGAGATACATGCAATAAGGCCGCAGAGCGGCCGGGTTTGCGTTCCCACGCAGAGCGTGGGAACGAGAGCCAGGAATTAGCCGGAATAAATTTCGGCCTACAAGTGATAGCCGGAATGAATTCCGGCCTACGAACGAACCGAAACGATTTCCGGTTTACGAATGCAACGATCGTCGACGGCGAATCCACCACAGCGCCGGCACAGCCGCCAGGGCCAACCCTAACGTCGACGGCTCGGGCACCGCTTGAAAGTAATTGGCGGCAACGTACTCGCCGATGTCGTTGCCGAGTTCGATCCCGCGCGTCGAATCGAAATCCCAATGCACGCCGAGGTAGACGCGGCTGAGCCCATTTTCCAGCTCCGCCTGGCTGAAGGTCGTGAAATCGCGAAAATCGCCGACGCCCGAGGGCATCGTCTCGTCGGAATGCAAGCGATAGTTATACGCATCGCTGCCATAAAACTGTCGCAAGACTTCGAACGTCGATCCGCCGAACGTCGCATGGCCCGAGACATAGGCCGGAAACGGCGGCGTGAAATCGTCCGTCGACAATCCGGCGCTATTGCCCGGCGCACCCAAGGGCAACCAGTTCGGATCGCCGAGCGTGGCATCGTTGGTGTCATTGTTACCGGAGCGAATCGCTGTCACCGGCCGCCAGAAATCATGCTGAAACTTCACTTTCCACGCGACGATACTCGCATCGGCCATCGCGACCGAAGCCATCGCGAACAACCGTGCATTCTGTTCAGGCGTGTTCCCTTTTTGCAGCGAGATGTCGTGCAGATTTCGACTGAACAGCACCGGCGGCGGGCCCATCGTGGGGCGGTCGTACGCCCAAAAGATTCCGATGTCGGTTTGATCGACCGAACGATCGGCCAGCGGGTTATTGACCAACGAGCCTAGTTTCTTGACCTGATCGAACGACGCGGCATACTCGGCACTATTCAGCGCCGGAGGCGCAGGCACGCTAAACTGATTGCTGTTGGCAATGCCGAACGTCTTTACCGCACCCCAGTTCGGGCCCCAAGCCGTTTGAGTGTTGGGCCGTGTCGGGTCCGACTGCCAATGCCCGGGCGTGCCCGGAGCCTGGGGTGTGTATGGCACGAGCGTGCCCGATCCATCACCGCCGTTGCCGTCGCGCCAGGTCATATAATGCTGGGCGATTTGCGAACCGAAGGCAACGCCGGCGGCCTGATTACCATCGACGATATTGCTGAGTTTGGCCGTCCGCGCGGCAGTGATCAGCGCTGCCTGATCCGGGTAGCAATGCGCCATGATCTCGTAGGCAGCTTGCGTGACGGCGGCCTCGCGTGAGGCACCGGCTGGGGCCGAACCGATAAATTGGTACTGCTGATGCGTGGGATTGAAGGCCATCATGGCGTCGTACATCGCGCCGTTGGCCATCGCCATCGTACGGGTCGACCAGCCCGGGTCGGCTTTGCTGGTGTTGGTCTGCATGACCGTACGCAGGGTCGCATTCCAATCCAAAATCGGATCGGCGGCGGTGGCGAACATCGCTGACAAAAAGAACCATGCCAGGGTCAAACCCAGCGAACCTGCCCGGATAGGTAACTTCATGCTGCGTCCTCGTATTTGCTGAATGAACCAATTCCCCTGTCAGCCCGCCCTAAGAAGTGAAGTCAACGGACTTTCAAAACGGTGTGGTAAACAACACTTTGGGTAAGTTGCATCGTAATTGCCATCGCGATTCTAGTCGACACCGATCCACGAAAAAAAACGCGGCATCAATGGAAAACGTCCGAATTTGACCTACAAATCAGACGCTCACCCGGTTTCGGCCGTTGATTGCGGCCAATTGCCCTGCAATCCTCGGCCTGACTTGAAGTAAACTGAACGATCCAAAAGGCTCACAGCTCCTGAGGTTTGTTCGAAAGGGGCTTAGAATACATTGGCTTTCATCTTTACCCTCTTTATACGTCGCTTGATCGGATCGCCATGTGGCCTGAAACTTCCAAAACGCAAGAATTGCTGGTCGATGCCAAGGGGGGCAATGCGACGGCGGTCAACGAGTTGCTCGAGCGGCATCGCGATGCGCTGCGGCGGATGATCGATCTGCGGATGGACAAAGTGGTTCAGCGCCGGGTCGATGCCAGCGACATCGTGCAAGAAGTCCTGCTCGACGCCAATCGCCGGTTGCAAGATTACCTGGCCAACCCGGTGATGCCGTTTCATCTTTGGCTGCGGCACATGGCCCGCGATCGGCTGATCGATGCCCATCGCCGGCATCGGCAGGCGGCGCGGCGGAGCCTGGACCGCGAGCAGCCGCTGGTAGCCGCTCGATTTTTGGATCAATCGACGTTCGATTTTGCGGGTGAATTGGCCGACCGCGAGTTGACCCCGGCGGCCGCGGCCACTTGGCACGAACTGCAGCGGCGATTCCAAGCGGCGCTCGATCAGCTCGACGAACCGGATCAAGAAGTCGTGCTGATGCGGCACTTCGAGCACTTGTCGAACGGCGAGGTGGCCGGTGCGCTGGGCTTGAGCGAAGCGGCCGCCGGCATGCGCTATCTGCGCGCGATGCGACGCCTCCGCGCGAAACTAGACGGCCCGAACGTTGACGACGAAAAGTAAAGTTTTATCGGGCCGCGGAACCACGCCGAAAAAGGGAATCGCATTGAAAACCACGGGGCCTGGGGTGAGTGCGGAGGCCAGAGCGCGAACCGTGCGAATCGCGTTCATTCACTTCAACTAAAATCCCCTTCGCTATTTTTCGTACCTTTCGTGCCTTTCGTGGTTCACCTGCCCGATTCGCGTTCATTCGCGTTCATTCGCGGCCAATGAACTAGGTTTTCGACGGCACTAGCCGGTCGCGGCCATCGATTGCGCCATCGTCGTCGCCGATAGCAGCTCATCGAGCGGCCGCGCGATCTGTCGAAAATGTTTGGTACCGATCGCCAGCGTATCCCAGGCCGCACTGATCGATCGCGCGTGACAGGCGTAATCTTGGAGTTGCACGCCGACGAAACCGTACCAACGCGCGCGAAATTCAAACAACTGATCGGCGGGCAAGGGGGCCCGATCTCCCACGACCAAGTAGGCAAATACCAACAACCCGCGGGCCGCGCCGCCGAACAAGTTTTCCCAGGCCGCCAACCCCCGCAGGTCGTCGCGGGTCGACCAGTTCTTCCAGTATTGTTTCTGGGTGCCGGACGGAAATCGGCGTCCCTTGACATCGACCAGCCACGAATGCCGACCGGGGCACGAGACGATAAAGTCCAAGCTCTTGATCGAGCTGTCGGCCAACAGGCTGCGCTTGGACTCATCGACGGCGACATAAGGAATTTGTCGGTCGCGCAAGAAGGCCTCGAAGGCCGCTTCGTAATGATTGTTGCGCTTCGCCATATTATAATTGCCCCGTTGCCGTCGTTGAACGATTATAACGGCGGCCCGACCTCCCAAGCAAGCCGGAGTGAGGATCGAGCAGCGAGGGAAGAGCGGGGACGTACTGCTATCTCGATCCGCGCCGTTCGCCTTCCACCGCTTTGGCATTCAGCCGGTTGTCAGATAAACTCAAGTTTTTCCCGCCAATCCGTAACTTCCGCCGGTTTCCGATCATGATAGGGGTAACGCCGATCGGGCCGATTCAAGTCTGACTTCAACCGTTTCGCATGTTCTATCGCAATTCCGTCTCGTTTTACGCTGGGCGTTTTTACCACGTGCAATTCTGCTCGGAGCGGCTTCGCAGGCGCTGCCGTCCGTTGCGACATCGCATCCTAAGTTGCTTACTGGCGTTCAGCTTTGCGCTCGCTGGTATGTTCGGCCCGGGTGCGCCGGCGGTTCGGGCCGAAGGGGATTGGGAAATCACGCCGCAATCCGAGGCCGCGCTGGAACGGGGGCTGCAATGGCTGGCCCGCAACCAGACCAGCGAAGGAAATTGGCAATCGAAGGATCTGGGGCTGGTCAGCATGGGGGCCTTGGCCTTTCTCTCCGCCGGTCATGCGCCGGGACGGGGTAAATACGGCCAAAATATCGAACGGGCGTTGAACTATGTGATTCGTAACGCCAAGCCGTCGGGGCTATTGAATATCGCCGATGGCAAGCACGACATGTACAACCACGGCCTAAGTACCTTCGTGCTGGGCCAGGCTTACGGGGTCTCGAACGACACGCGGATCGGCAATGTGCTCGATCGGTCGCTCAAGCTGATCGCACACACCCAATGCAAGGATGGCGGCTGGGATTATATTGCCAAATCGCAAGATCAGGGCAGCGACCTCAGTTTGGCGGTGATGCAGGCCAAGGCATTGCGCAGCGCGACGGACAGCGGCTTCGAGGTTCCGCCCGAAGTGATCAACCTGGCCATTCGCAGCGTACGCCAACATTACACGCCGCGCGGGGGCCGTAAAGACAACGAAGCCGACGAGCGCCGCGAACCGGGGCAGTTTACCTACAAAAAAGGGGGCAGCGGCGGCACCACGGCCATGGCGGCGGCCGGCGTCGTCTGTATGCAAGAATTCGGCCAATATGACGACTGGCGAATCGCCAAGAGCATGGAGTTCGTCAACGCGGCCATCAAAGAGGTGGGCGGCCCCAAGGAACGTAACGGAACCATGCCGTTCGATGCCTACACCCTGTATTACGTCGGCCAGGCGCTGTATCAGGTCGGCGGTAACGATTGGCGAACCGGGTATCCGGCGCTCCGCGATCACCTGGTGGCGACCCAACTTCGCGAGGGGGGCGAGCTCGACGGGTCGTGGCGCGATAACGGAGTTCGCGGCGGCGGGCGAACCGGCGATGCGACCCCCGGCAGAATGTACGGCACCAGCGTCGGCTGTTTTATCCTTGCCATCCCGAATCGTTATCTGCCGATTTTGCAAGAAGGCAAGATCAGTCAGTTCCAAAAGAAGCCCTGATCAATTTTTCACCACGGAGACGCGGAGAGGACGAAACATTTGCCGCGAATGGATACGAATAAACGCGAATGTCGAACTTCGAAGCTCAAAGAAAGACGAGCGTCGAAGCTCAAATCGCCGGGCCGTTGGCCGCGCCGCTAAGCATCCTTTTGTCCGTTGTAATTCGTAATTTCCCTGATCCCCGATCCCTAACCCCCGATCCCTTCCGTACGTGCCTAGTTTTCTACCCGGATTCGCCCTGTTCGCCACCGCCGGTTTAATCGCCGCCGCCGGCCCGACGATCATCCACCTGCTCAATCGCCGGCGGTTTCGGGTGATCAATTGGGCCGCCATGGACTTCCTGCTGGAAGCCATGCAGCGCAATCGCCGCGTGATGCAGCTGCGCGATATTTTGCTGTTGATTTTGCGGACCGTCGCCGTCGCCCTGTTCGGCTTGGCGCTGGCGCGACCGTTCTTTACGCAGTCGGCCGGCGACTTCGATCCCAATCAGCCGATTCACGCGGTGCTGGTCGTCGACAACAGCCTGAGCATGGGCTATCGCGTGTTGAATGCCAGCCTGTTGGATGACGCGAAAAAACGTGCCGACGAATTCATCGCGGCGCTCCCCGAGCGCAGCCGGATCTCGATCATCCCGCTCTGCGGGGCCGAGGGAGGCTTCAGCCGCGACCCCTATCGGACCAAAGACGATGCCGTTTCGGCACTGAATAAAATTCAACTGATGGATCGTCGCGGCACCGCCGCGCACGCGGCCGACTTGGCCCTGCAGGCCATCGCCCTGACGCCCGACATTCCGTCAAGCGCCAAGCGCGTGGTGCTGTTCAGCGATCAGCAGTCGAGCAACTGGCCCACCGGCGATTGGGCCGTACAGTTCAAAGACATCCCCGAGATGCAGGTCGTCGAAATTGCCGGCAGCCGGACTGAGAAAGGGGCCGCCGAAAATAGCTGGATCGCCGACCTGAGCGTGCAAGACGGCGTAGCCGATGTCGAATCGCCGACGACCTTTATTGCGCAGGTCCGTCACGAAGGCCCCAATCCGCGGACCGACGTATTGGTCACGCTCGCGATCGACGGCGCGACGACGTCG
>JAYTAU010000338.1:0-1547 GCA_043737375.1 Planctomycetia bacterium | reverse complement strand
ACGCCGAATTCGTCGGTGTTGTTGAGCGTGACTTCGGCGATCAGCACTTGAATCATGACCATCGGCGGACGTGCATCGAGCTGTTCGACGATTGTTTTGATCTCGTCGAAGAATCGCGGCGTCGCACTCACGATCAATTTATTGCTGACGATTTCGGGCACGACCACGACTTCGCGTTCGAATTGCTCGAACGGGCTGACCAGGCCGGGGGTCTGTTGTTGTACCTGACGGCGATTGGTCAAAAACTGATTGATGGTGTCGGCGACGTTTTGTGCCGGTGCGTTTTTGAGTGCGTAGACGATGCTCTTACGTTCACGAACGTCGCTCTGGTCGAGCCGCAGCAAAATCGCTTCGACCACTTGCAGATCGCCCGCCGATCCCGACGCCACGATGCTGTTGGTCCGCTGATCGACGCTGAATCGCAGTGAGACCAACGGGCTGTCGCCCGAGATGTCGCCTCCTTGCTGTTGTTGCTGTAATCCGCCGCCTGCACCCTGGCGAGCGGTTTGTTGCAAACCGAACAACGATTGCAACATGGTGACCATGCTTTGGGCATCGCCGTTGATGACCGTGAAGACTTTGATTTGAGCCGAGGCGGTGGGAACTTGATCGAGCTCGTTGATCAAAGCCGCGATCAGGTCCATGCTTTCGGCAGGGGCCGAAACCAACAACGTATTGCTCTTGGCTTCCGAAGTGATGCGTACGTCGGTGAGAATGCCCGACCGCAACGACCGCTTGCCGTCGGCATCGACCGTTAAAAATTGCAGCATGGCCGAACGATTTTGTTGTTGCTGCGCGCCTTGCCGGCCTTGCTGATTCTGTTGCAAGTTGCCGCCGGGCAGCCCCGTGCCTTGTTGCCCGGGAAATTGTTGTTGTTGCTGTTGTTGCGCGCCGGCGCGGCCCGTCGTCGGTTGGCCGGTGATTGCGTTTTGGAGCACGGGAGCCAGTTCATCGGCCAGCGAATTGCGGAGGCTGAACACGCGCAGCTCGTTGACCGCAGCACTGGTGGTCACATCGATCTTGCGAATCAGCGCGTCGATCTCTTCGAGATCGCGCGGCGCGGCTCGCACGATGAGCGAATTGGTGCGATAGTCGGCCGTCACGAAGCCCCGCGTACCCAAGCCCGGCGCGGCGGTAGTGGCCCCCGGCAGGACTTGCCCTGGAGTTGCCGTTTGTCCGGTCAAAAAAGCTTGTACGGTCGTTTGGGCTTCATTGGCCGACGTGTGACGCAGCGGATATACCTGAAACTGCGTCTCGGGTCCGACCGGTTGATCGAGCCGTCGCACCAAATCGACGACCGTTTGCACACTTTCCTTGCGGCCGATCAACAACAATGCGTTTGGTTTGACCAGTGCCGTGATGCTCACCCGGCCTTGTCGCGGCGATAGCACTTGGTCGTAGAGTGTACGCACCAAGGTCGCCATCGCTTCGCTACCGACGTTTTTCAGAAACAAGGTCTCGATGACCGGAACCGTTTCGCCGCTCAAGCGTTCGATGTCGTTGATGATCTGGGTGACGCGTTCGACATCGCGCGGATGACCGCGGAT